>CAIWXH010000359.1 GCA_903916565.1 uncultured Oscillochloris sp.
TCCCGACCGCCTCGGTTTCGATCCGCTGTGGCTGCCGATCTTCTTTCCGGTGGCTGCCTTCGCCGCCGCCCGCGCTCGCCCCGGTCAGGCCGACCTGGCCCCGCTGACCTATCTGAGCGCCTATTACTGTGGCCTCTCGCAGCCCGACTATGGCCCGCTCTTCGCTCGTGCGCTGGCAACTGGCCGCGCCATGGTGCTGCTCGACGGTCTCGACGAGGTGCGCGAGGCCCGCCGCCCGATTGTCCACAGCCTAGAGGCGTTGGCCCGGCAGTGGGATGCGGCGGGCAATCGCTTTGTCGCCACGTCGCGGATTGTCGGCTACGACGAGGCGCCGCTCGACCCGGCGCTCTTCACTGCCGTTAGCATCCAGCCGCTTGGCGTTACTCAGATCCAGCTTTTTGTTGAGCGTTGGAGCCGCGCGTACGCGGCGCTTGGCGAGCCGCCCGCCCCGCCCCCCGGTGACCTGTTCGCTGACCTGGTGCGCGAGGCGACCGCCGAGGCGTACGAGCGCCGCGTCGCCCGCCACGCCGAGGCGCTGGGCGCCGCTGTCTTTGCCGAGGCCCACGTCGCCGAATTGGCCCGCAACCCGCTGCTGCTGACGATTCTCGCCCTCATTCACCACCAGGGCGCACGATTGCCCGACCGGCGCGCTGACCTCTATCGGCGCTGTGTGGCGGCGCTGGCGGAAACCTGGAACCGCGCCCGTTCGCTCACCGGGCGCCCGGTTGATGTGCATCTGGGCGACGAGCCGCTCGATGAGCGCTTTGTGGTCAATCTGCTTGGCCCCGTCGCGCTCACGATTCACGCGGAACAGGCCGGTGGGCTGGTTGACCAAGATGAGCTTGAGGCGCACATCGCCGCGACCCTTGAGCGGGCCGACGGCCTCGCTCGCCACCGCGCCCAGCGCCTCGCCCACGATTTTGTTGAGCTGATGCGCCGTGACACCGGCTTGCTGCAAGAGCGCGGCTACCGCCGCTTCGCCTTTCTGCACCTGACCTTTGAGGAGTATTTAGCCGCCCGTGGCCTGCTGGAGTCGGTCGCCGTCGCTGATCCCACGGCGCTGCTGCACGCCTACGCCACCGACCCGCGCTGGCGCGAGGTGCTGCGCCTCACCGTCGCCGCTGCGCCCCAGCGCGAGGCGGGCCACCTGCTGCTCACCATTCTTGCCGCCCCCGCCGCTGGCCCCGACCGTGGCCGCCCGACGGTTTTGGCGGGCGAATGTCTGCTCGACGTGGGCCGCAACGGCGCGGGCGGGCGCGCTTGGGACGCGGTGGTCGCCGCGCTGCTGGCGCTGGTCGCTGACCCAGCGGCGCTGACGCTGACCCGTGGCGCCGCTGGCACGCTGCTTGGGCGTCTGGGCGACCCGCGCCAGCTCGACCTCGCCACGGGCCGCGCCGCTGGTGCCGAAACCTACGCCGTGGCCGACTACTGGTGCGATGTCGGCGCTGGCCCCTTCTGGTCTGGCGACGAAACGACCCGGCGGCGGCGTGGCCCCGCGCTGCGCCAAGTCGAGCTGCCGCACGCCCTACGCATCGCCCGCTACCCGGTCACCAATGCCGAGTATCGCCGCTTTGTTGCGGCGGGTGCATACACCGATCCGCGCTGGTGGACGCCCGCTGGCCTGACGTTTCGCGGCCCGGTTGGCCCCCGTGGCGCTGCCGAAGAGGCCGGGGCACCCATTCTTGGCCCGGCGCTTTGGGGCGTGGCGCAATACGCTGGCCCGTCGCAGCCCGTCGTCGGCGTCGCCTGGTACGAGGCCGCCGCCTACTGCGCGTGGCTCACCGCCGAGGGCCGCAGCGCAGGCTGGCTCTACCCCGGCGAATATCTGCGCCTGCCGACGGCGCTTGAGTGGGAGCGGGCCGCCCGTCACACCGACCGGCGCCACTACCCGTGGGGCGACGAGCCGCCCGACGCCGAGCGGGCCAACTTCGAGCGGGCCGCCCTGCGCGCCCCGACCCCGGTAGGCGTCTTTCCCGCCGGTGCCGCCGCCTGCGGCGCCCTCGATATGGCGGGCAATGTCTGGGAGTGGACTTCCAGCCTCGCCGACACCCTCGCCGCGCCTGCGCCGCGCCCGGACATTGGCGGCGACCAGACGCCCGCGATCAAGGGCGGCGCCTTCAACTGGGACGCCGACGCGCTGCGCTGTGGCGCCCACTACTGGTTTCACCCGGCCCAGCGCTACAACCTGCTCGGCTTCCGCCTCGTCTGGGTCGCCGACGAGCATCCCGCCAGCCCCGCGCTTCTGCAAGGGGCGCGTGCAGAGCCGCCAATTGAGGGAGACGCCTGATGCCCACGTCACCTGACGCCATCGCCCTGACCATCACCTGCACGCCAGCGGGCGACGGGGCCAAGCTGCACTGGCAAGCCGATGTGCTTGGCGCACGAACCAGTCTGCTCGCCCCGCCCATCCCCGCAGGCGACATCGCCCTGACGTTGCGCGCCCTTGATGTGCTGCAAGACCCGTGCTACCCCTACGCACGCACGGCGGCGCAGACCCGCTATTTCGCCTTTGATGAAAACGAGCGCAAGCGGCTTGCCGCCCTCGATCTTTTCGGCGCAAACGGGCGCGTGGTCGCCGACGCGCCGCGCCGCCTCGGGCGGCGGCTGTACGCCGCACTCACCGCCGACCCCATCGCCCACGCGGCGCTGGCGACGGTGCGCGACCACGCCACCGCGCTCGGGCGTCCACTCAGCCTGAGCTTGGCCTTTCCGCCTGGGGCCGAGCGGCTCGCCGCGCTGCCGTGGGAGTTGCTCTGGGACGACGGGCCAACCCCGCTGCTGCTTTCACGCGGCCTCGCCGGAGGGCTGACGCGCTGCCTCGATCTGCCCCAAGCGCTGCCGCCGCCCCGGCGTGGCAGCGGGCCGCTCCGCATCCTAGTGCTTTCGCCCCAAACCGGCATCAGCCCCGAACTGCGTCAGGTGGAGCGGGCCGCCCGCGCCGCCGCCATGGGCACACTCAGCGCCGACGGCAAGGCCATGGTCGAAGAGATCACGCCGGTGAGTCGCGCCGCCCTGGTGCGCGCCATCGCAGCCCACGGGCCGCCCGACATCGTCCACTTCTACGGCCACGGGCGGCTGCGCGACGGCGACAACGAGCTACGCCTCGACGACCCCGGCGCCGACGGCTGGATTTCTGCTGGCGCGCTGGCGGCGCTGCTCGGCGGTGTCGGCCTCATCACGCTGTACGCCTGCTACGGCGCCAGCGTCGGCGAAAGCGCAGGCGACCCGCTGCTCGGCGGCGTGGCCCAGGCGCTCATCGCCGCCGGCGTGCCCGCCGTCCTCGGCATGCAACTGGCGGTGCGGGCCACCGCCGCCACCCGCGCCGCCGCCACCATTTATAGCGCCCTCGCTGGCGGGCAGAGTCTCCAGACGGGCGTGGCGCTGGCCCGGCGGGCGCTCTTCGTCGAAGAGCGCGACGGCGTCTCGTGGTTTGTCCCAGCGCTCTACCTGCGCGAACGGGCGGGCGAGCCGTTCACCCTGCGCGCCGCCGTGGACACCGCCGCGCCGCCCGGTGCCCGCCAGTCCGTCATCGCCCACGGCGGCGGGACGATTCGCGCCCTCCGCATCCAAGGCCGCGCCGGGAGCAGCCAGCGTGTCATCGCCGCCCGTGGCGGCACCATCAGCGATGTGGTGATTGTTGATCGGTAGGGGTTCCCCTCACCCCCTGCCCCGCTCCCTCACGGGGAGAGGGGGAACCGCAAGCGTCCTGCTGCGGAATCCCCCCTCTCCCCTTGTGGGAGAGGGGTAGGGGGAGAGGGGCAAAGACAGATCTGAATCGGCTTATTTGAGCAATTTTATTCGGTAGGAGCTTCCCATGACCATCACCTGGGTCGGCATGACCCGCCAGCACTACCAGCCCGGTCGCCCCGGCCCCATCCGCGCCATCGTCATCCACGCCACCGCCGGCAGCAGCCCCGGCGACCTCGCCTGGCTGCGGCAGGGCGGCGACGAGCAGCGCCCCGTCTCGTGCCACTACTATATTGATAAGTCCGGCAAGGTCAGCCAGTTGGTCAAAGACGAAGACACCGCCTGGCACGCGGGCGTCAGCCGCTGGACGATTGACGGCCAAGTCGTCACTGACCTCAACACGGTCGCGGTCGGCATCGAGTTGGAAAATCTCAACACGGGCCGCGACCCCTACCCCGAGGCCCAGGTCGCCGCCGCCGTCGCGCTGACCCGCGAGCTGGCGCAGCGCCACACTATCCCGCGTGAGCAGCTTGTCCGGCACCTGGAGATCAGCCCCGGTCGCAAGACCGACCCGGCGGGCTTCCCGTGGGCCAGCTTCGTCGCCCAGGTCTACCCCGCGCAGCCCGCCGCCCCCGCCGACCCGCAGGCCCAGCTCCACGCCCGCATGCTCGATCTCGCCTACCGAGTTGCCGGGGGCGGGCTGCCCACCGGCTGGCCGCTGCTCGACGCCGCCCGCCGCCAGAACCTCGGCATGCCCATCGCCGTCATCAGCGGCGCCGTCGCCGCGCCCGTCGCTGGCTCCGCCCAAGACGACCGCGAGCGCCCCGTGACGCTCGTCGGCCAGCCGCCCCTGCTGGTCGAGGTCTTCGCCCGTGACTTGCTCTACGCCCCGGTGGTCGGCTCCGGCGACACGCCTGTTCCGGCCAGCCAGATCCAGCGGCTCGGCGAAACCCCGGCGGGGCCGCTACGTGACGCCCTGCTCAACCTACTCTTCCGCACCGCCGACCCGGTCAACGGCTTCCAGCCAAGCTGGGCCTTCCACCAGCACTACATCCCCTACGCCGACGTGCTCGGCGTCCCCATCGGGCCAAACCACCAACTCACCGTGGGCACCCAGAGCTACGCCTGCCAGCACTTCGCCCTCGACACACTCTGCTCGCCGGTCAACGCATGGCAGACGATCTACCACCTCAGCGAGCTGACGCACGCCCACCCCGATCTCACCCAGCCCCAGGCCGACGAGCTGCGCCGCGCCCTGCGCGATGACCTCTACCGGGCGCGCACCGGGCGCCGCTACGACCCTGCCGCGCTGCTCACCAGCCAAGCCGAAGCCCGCCAGCTTGGTGCGCCGCTGGGCCAGCCCGAACTCGTCACCATCGGCGCGACGAGCTACCTCTTAATGCCCTTCGCCCGCGACGTCCTCGCCTGCCGTCTGCCCGCGCCCGACTGGACCCTCGACCGCCCGCTGCCCGCCAACGCGCAGCTCACCAGCCTGTTGGCGCCCGCCCAGGCGGACACGCTCCTGAGCTACCTGGCGCCCTCGCGCCTGCTGCGACGGCTGCGCCCGCAGCAGATTGCGCTGCTTGGCGCCAGCTCGCCGCAGCCCGTCGTGCTGGACGTAGCCGCGACGGCGTGCGGGCAGCGCCCGCGCCGCAGCCCCGCGCCCGACAACATTCACATCGCCGCCACCGCAGGGCCAATCGGCGCCGACTTCCACGCCACCGCCAGCCAAACCCGCTGGCACTACTACATCGACCGCACCGGCGCCGTCTACCGGCTCTGCGACGAAGCCTATCTCGTCGCCGCCTCGCCCGCCGACGACGGCGCCATCATCATCGCCGTCGAAGGCGACCCCGCCGCCGCCCGCCCCGACCAGCGCGCCGCACTCGTCTGGCTTGTCCGCGCACTGGCGACCGTGCTGGGCATCCCGCCCGCAGGCGTGCAAGCGCGGCAAACGGTTCAGCCTTCGTGACCTTCGTGACCTTCGTGGTGAAAAACCTGCCGCGCATTTGCGCCTAGCCGACTAGAAAGAACCCGTTCATGCTTAAAGCCGTTGCGGTACAGGGCATCGCCCTTGGCACACGAGTCTACCGTCATCCCTGGCGTCTAGGCCGCCCCACAGTCACGCGAGCGCTTCCCAAGGCAGCCCGCCGGAGCTACCGCGCCGCCCCCGGAGCCAAGCCATGACCATCATCAACCTCTGCCGCACAGACCCCATGGTCAACCTCGTCCACGACCTCTTCGGTGCCAACATCGTGCGCGTCCCCGACGCCCGCGTCCAGCCGCTCTCGGTCATCGTCCACCGAAGCGGGCGCAGCTTCTTCCGAGGCTCGCTGCTGCCCCTGCTCGCCGACCCCACGCCCATGCGCGTACAGACCACCGAATCGGATGTCACCGACATCTCGGGGCGGCGCTCGCGGCGCGTCACGCTCGACCTGGGCCTCCACATTTTGCGCGGCTTCCTCCAAGGTCTCGGTCTCCCCCACGCCGACCTGACGACCGGCCTCACGGGGGCCGCCTACCTCTCATTCGCCTTTCCAGTCGTCCACCGCTTCGCCTTCGACATCAACGCCCTAGGCAGCGACCTAGCGGGGCGGCGCATCAACCGAGGCAACCCAGCGGCGGCCATCCTCTTCGACGAACCCAGCTACGAACTGCTGCTGATCGACTCAGTGCTGACCAGCCGCCAAATCGCCGTGGTGATCAGCGGGGCCAAAGGCGAGCGCCTCAACGTCGATCTCGCCGCCCTGCGCCAGACCGTCACCGAGATTGGCGGCACCGTCGGCGCGACCACCGACAGCGACGTCGAGCTACGCCTCACCAGCGAGGCCGACCTGACTTTCGCCTTCTCGTGCGTGCGCCTCACCTTCGACGCCGAAGGCAGCATTCTCGCCCTGCCGCCCGACCACGAGACGCGCATCCTCAGCGAGCTCATCCCCGCCCATGTTCGGCTCAGCGACGGGCCGGGGCTACTGCTGTGGGATCGTGCGGAGCCAGTCGGCGCCTACGCCAGCGCCGCCAGCGGGTAGGGACGCGGGAATGTTTACCTAGCCCAGAAGCATGTCACGCTTCGCTGGCGCTCGCTCCTCAGAAACACGCTGCCAAAGACCTGTCAGGTGCGGCACCTGACAGGTCTTTCGCAAGCTGGTCATCCAGCCCGCAGTTCATACCAGTCACAGACCCATGTTATAGCTCGCCCAAGACAAGGTTCGCGGATGCTCTACAGTTTCGGCACACACAGGGCTTTCTGCCGCGCTCGGGCTGAAAGCGGCTTGGCGCGAGATTCTTCCGCCTTGGCTTAGCGGCTTGGCGCGAGATTCTTCCGCCTTGGCTTTGCGGCTTGGCGCGAGATTCTTCCGCTTTCCCATAGGTAGTGGCAAGTACCTCGCCACTACCCATGCAGAATCTCCTGCACTGGCTTAAAGTTCAGCTTGGCGTAGCGCCCCAAGCCGCTGGCCCCTTCGCGGGCGATAATCCGCCGCGCCGCCTGCGCCAACAGACGCACCGCCGACGCCCCCTTGGGCAGCGGCCCCAGGCCCGCCACCGCACCCAGACGCACCAGCTCGGCCTGGAAACGGGCCGTCGCCAGCACCGAGGCCGCCGCCACCGCCAGACTAGCCGACTCGGCGTGGTGCATCTGGCGCGGGCGCGGCAGCCCCGCCCGCGCAAACGCACTGTCGAGCCGCTCGGTGCGTTGGGCAAACTGGTCGCACACAATCACCCGCACGCCGGTGCGAGTCGCCACGGGAGCCGCCGTCTCGGCGTACAGTTCAGCCAGCAGCAGATTGATATTGCCCAGGCCAGCGTAGCGCCGGTTATAGTCCTCGGGGGCCAGAACCAACACCTCGCGGGCCTCGGCGGGCACAATCCGCTCGATGGCTGCCGCAACCTCGGCCAGCGTTGCCGCCTCGATCTGCTTACTATCGCGCACGCCAGCCCGCCGCAGCGCCGCCGCCTGGGCAGACTCGACCAACACCGCCGCCACCACCAGCGGCCCAAACCAGTCGCCCTTGCCCGACTCGTCCATGCCCACCTCGGCGCTCGCCGCCGCAGCTTGGGCCACGGGCGGTGCCACCGCCCCCGTAGGTGTGGCGGGCTTCACCAGCGGGCGCGACCCTGGCCCCGTCTGCTCTAGCTGCGCCGCCAACGCGGTGAGCGCACGGCGCAGCGGCGAGTCGGCGCCGCCCACCACAGTGCGCCCGCGCTTCGGATAAAAGTCGAGCGTCACCTCAGCGGCACCATCGCTGACCACCAACTGGGTGCCGTACGCAATGGACTTACCGGCTCGCCACGGCCAACCCCGTACTTCAATGGCTCGCCGCAGCGTTTCAAGCCGTACATCTTGCATCGTCTTTCGGGACCTCCGTGCTATTGCCTGTTTTGTCTGAAGCGGTACGATAAAACAAGAATCGAGTGCATCAACCAAACAGTACCACTATGCGAATCACACCCAACCATCCACGCCTGCGAATGATCGCCCTGAGTTGCTGGGCCATCGGTGCCTGGGTCGTCATCCAGCCAGGGCTGCTTAGCGTCCAAACGCTCTCAGCAGCATTGGCCGCCAGCGGAGCCATCCTCGCCAGCATCATGATCGCCGTCGGCATCGCGTTCTGGCTCATCGGCAACGACCGGCGCGCTGGCGTCGCCTTCGACCGCAAAGGCTTGCTCCTCAACCTCGGGCCATCGGCCTCGTTCGTCGCCTGGGACAACATCGCCACGCTTGGCATCTGCCAGCGCTACAGCAACCTGCTCGCCCTCGGCAGCAGCAGCCAACTCGGCATCACGCTACGCGACCCCGCAGCGTACCTCCAAAGCTACGAGACGCGCCTCCCGGCCTCACAGGGGCCACTAGCCGCTGCCGTTCGCGTCATCGAGCGCCTGCTGCGCCACGACCGAGTCGCTCAGGAGCCGACCGTTGCGCTGATCGCGGCCCGACGGCGCCGTCTCGGCTACGACATTGTCATCCCTGAGACCCAACTGGGCGGCAGCGCCCGCGCTTTTATCGCGCTGATTGATGCCTACAGGACAAACCGGGGCTAAGACCATCGGTTTCAGGTGCCCGGTTTCAGGTTTCAGGCCGAACGGAGCAGCAAGCGCTGCGCGTGCCCCAACGGGAAAGCCTCCACCAGCCCCGGACGTTCGTCCGGGGCTGTGGTTTAGGTCGCCGCCAGAAAAGCGCGAATGGCCTGCACAAAGCGGCGCGGGCGCTCATCCATGGGGTTGTGCAGCGCGCCGAAGATCTGGACATAGCGCGCCCCAGGGATCAGTCGGGCGAGGCGGCGCGAGTTAGCCGCCGGCACCAGGCTGTCGAATTGCCCCGAGACGACCAGCGTAGGCACCACAATGTGGGCCAGGCGCTCGCCAGCTTGGGTGGCGAAAAGCGAACGATAGATGCGGTGCAACCCAGCGGGATCGAAGACGGACAGATACGAGGTGCGGCGCAGCCAAGGGCGAATCCAGCCGCCGCCATGCTCATGGGGAATCCGCGTGCTGAATGGGCGAAGCTGACGCCCAAGCAGTTGGGTGAAGCGCAGGATGCCCCAGCCAAAATTTGGAATGAGATAGACCCGGGCGTAGATCGGCATCAGGTGGGCGTCAATCGCGGCGTCTACCAACACAAGGTGCCCGACGAGATCGGGGCGGCGCAGGGCCAACTCGACAGCGACGGCCCCGCCCATCGAGTGGCCCATCAGGACGATCTCGCGCAAGCCGAGCGCGTCGCAAAAGGCGGCCACCGCCTCGGCGAGACCGTCAATACTGTCGGCGCGGCCAAGCGCCGACTCGCCGTGGCCGGGGAAGTCGAGCGCGAAGCAGCGGTGGTCGCGGCCCAAACGACGCAGCGTACTCCACCAAAGCTCTTTGAAGGCCCCCCAGCCGTGCAGCATCACGACCGGCGGGCCAGTCTCGCCCGCCTGTAAATAGCCGATGGCAAGCGCCTCGTGGCGACAGGCCAAGATCGGCGGTGGCAAATGGCCCAAGTCGGCCCGCTCGTTGCGGCTACGGGTGGGAAGCATGACCTTACGTTTCGTTACGCGCCAGCCACCGCCCGGTGGCTGAAGCCACGGGCTACGCGGTGCGAAGGCCGCCTACGCGGCCTCAACCAGCCTGCGAAGGCAGGCTTCGCTAACCAAGAGCCGGGGACTTCAGTCCCCCGGCAAGCGACGTTACATCAAGCCTCGAACAGCTATGCACACCTATTGCAAAGTCTCGACAAAGTATGTACAATGAGTGTGTCAATGCAAATTATACCGCACACCCAGCCGACCACACCTCCCGGCAACGGGTCGTACGGGCGGCGAGTACCCTAACGCTACTTGGAAAGGTCGAGCGCGATGTCCGTCCAGCTAACATTATGCCGTCTCTGTATCCGCAGCCGACCAGAGTTCCTGCGCGCCCTGGCGAATCTTGCTGCCACCTACCCTGACGATCTGATTGTGCAAGAGCTTGACTGTATGGCCGCTTGCGACGAGGTCCCGGCGATTATGGTCGAAACCGATTTCTACCCACAGGTTAGCCCGAGTGATCTCGTCGCCCTGGTGCGCGAGCACCTGGCGCCGCCTGTGGCTGATCGTAAACCATAGAGTAATCCTCAAGACCCGTGCCGCCCGCCCGGTGGCTGAAGACGGGCTACGCGAGACGAAGGCCGCCTGCGCGGCCTAGATGAGCCTGCGAAGGCAGGCTTCGCAGATCAAGAGCCGGGGGCTTCAGTCCCCCGGTTGCACAACCGTCGCGGGCAGCCGCACCGTGAA
>CAIWXH010000360.1 GCA_903916565.1 uncultured Oscillochloris sp.
AAACGGGCGCATCACGCTTCACCACCAAGATGGACATCATCCGTCCTGCCATCCGCCAGTTTCTGACCGACCCCAGCGCGGTCTTGGCTGGCTTCCCGCAGGCTGGAATGGCGCACAAGCGGGCAACTGCGTAAGTCCTACAGCTATTACTACCGTCTGCTCGACCGCTATAATCGCCCGATTATGAGCTTGGCGGTGCTGGGCGATGAACGTGAGCCGTGGCGACCCAATCAGTTTACCGCCGCGCTCTGGGGCTGTGAGGCGCATTTCCGCTTCCCGGTGATTAAACTGCTGGATTATCGGGCACGCTGGGCCGAACTTGAGGCGAATCCTAACCCCTTCGCAACGGTGGTGATGGCGCATCTGACGGCGCAGGCAACCCGGCGCGACCCCGCACGGCGGGTCGAGGCGAAGCTGCACCTGACCCGGCGCTTGTATGGGATGGGCTACACCCGTGACGATATTCTCCGGCTGTTCCATTTCATCGACTGGCTTTTGCAGCTACCAGACGCCTTAACTGCGGAATTTTGGGACGAACTGGCGACATGGGAGGAGCTACAGCATATGCCGTATATCACCAGTGTGGAGCGCATCGGCGTGGAGCGGGGGCGGGTCGAGGGCCGCGTCGAGGGCCGCGTCGAGGGCCGCGTCGAGGGCCAGCAAGAACTGATCGTGCGGCTACTTGGCCGCAGGTTTGGGGCGCTGCCCGAGGTGGTGCAGGCCCAAGTGGCCGCGCTGTCACCGGCGTTGCTGCTGGAGTTGAGTGACGCCCTGCTGGACTTCGTCGCCCTAAGCGAGCTTACCGACTGGCTGTCGTCACACGCGACGCACGCGGATTAGCGCATTGGGACACTGAACCGACGAGCCTTGATCTCCGCGTAACCACGAGTTCTACCCTACGCGGCCCTGGCGATTCGCCGCGACTATCCCCGACAGAAAGGATCGCCAGCCCCATGTACATCCTTGGTATTAACGCCTACCATGGCGGCGCTTCGGCCTGCCTGATCAACGATGGGCAGCTTGTCGCCGCCGCCGAGGAGGAGCGCTTCCGCCGGATTAAGTACTGGGCGGGCTTTCCCTCTGCGGCGATCCGCTTCTGTCTGGCCGAAGCGGGGATTAGCGCTCACGACCTCGACCACGTTGGGATTTCACGCGACCCCAGCGCCAAGCTGCTTAACAAGGCGCTCTTTGCCCTGGCCCGCCGCCCGAGCCTGAACCTGATCCGCGACCGCCTTCAGAACGCCGCAAAGGTGCGCGACCCGAAGATGGCGCTCTGCGAGGCGTTGGGCCTTGACCCCAGTGGCCTCAAGGCCCAGTTCCATAACGTCGAGCACCACCGGGCACATCTCGCCAGCGCGTTTTTTGTCTCACCGTATAAAGAGGCCGCTGTCCTCTCGGTGGACGGGATGGGCGATTTTTCGAGCACGATGTGGGGCGTTGGTCACGATAACCGCCTTGAGGTTTTCGACAGCATCAGCTTTCCGCATTCGCTCGGTATCTTCTACACCGCCGTCAGCCAGTGGCTCGGCTTCACGAAGTACGGCGATGAGGGGAAGGTGATGGGCCTTGCCCCCTACGGACGGCCTACCGCGCTCGATGCGATGCGGAAGATCATCCGCCTCCAGCGCGATGGCACCTTCGAGCTGGATCTCGACTTCTTCATTCACCACGCCGAAGGTGCCGCGATGACCTGGGACGATGGCGAGCCGGTGCTTGGGATGCTCTTCTCGCAGCGCCTGGTTGATCTGCTTGGCCCATCTCGGCAGCCCCGTGGTGAGCTGACGAAGCGCCATGAAGATGTCGCCGCCTCGCTTCAGGTGATGCTGGAGGAGGTCGAGCTAACGCTGGTGCGGATGCTCCAGCAGAAGACGGGCCAGCAGGCGCTGTGTATGGCCGGCGGCGTGGCGCTGAATAGCGCCTTTAATGGCAAAATTTTGCCCCAGACGGCCTTCAAGGATATCTACATCCAAGCGGCGGCGGGCGACGCTGGCACGGCGCTTGGCGCGGCCTATTACATCTACCATCAGGTACTCGGGCGGCCCCGCACTTTTGTGCTTGACCATGCCTACACTGGCCCGCAGTACAGCGACGAGGTGGCCGCCGCCGCGCTTACGGCGAAGGGTCTGTCCTATACATGCCTTGATGATGATGCAGTTTGTCGCCGCGCCGCTGAACTGGTCGCCGCAGGTCAGGTGGTCGGTTGGTTTCAGGGGCGGATGGAGTGGGGGCCGCGTGCCCTGGGCAACCGCAGCATCATCGCTGACCCGCGCCGTAGCGATATGAAGGACATCCTCAACGCACGCATCAAGCAGCGCGAGCCGTTCCGCCCCTTCGCGCCCTCGGTGCTGCTTGAGGCTACCGGCGACTATTTTGACCAGAGCTACCCCGACCCCTTTATGGTGAAGGTCTATGGGGTTCGCCCCGAGCGGCAGGCTGAAATCCCCGCAGTGACCCATATAGACGGCACAGGGCGCCTCCAGACGGTGGACCGCGCCACTGCGCCGCGCTACCATCAGATGATCAGCGCCTTCGCCGAACTCACGGGCACGCCGGTCATCCTGAACACCTCGTTCAACGAGAATGAACCGGTGGTGTGTCAGCCGAGCGAGGCCATTGACTGTTTCACGCGCACACGTATGGATGCGCTGGTGATCGGTAACCTTTTGGTCGAGAAAGTCGTTTGAACATTGGAATGTTGGAACGCCTAAGCCCCATGCGTATTCTGCTCCTGATCATCCAGTACCCGCCTGACAGCAACCCCACCGGCATGCTCATGGCTCAGGTGGCCGTCGGTCTGCGTGATTACGGCCACACCGTGGACGTGATTACCACCTTTCCTCACTACGCCCAATTTCGCATCTGGCCAGCGTATCGGGGCAAACTGGCAGCCCGCGAACGGGGGGCCGCTGGCGATGTGTTGCGCCTGTGGGTCTACGCCTCGGGTGCCAAACAGCGCATGGTGCATCGCCTCATCAGCTACCTCTCGTTCAACGCGCTGGCGACGCTGGCAGGCATGCTCGCCCGTCAGCGCTACGATGTGATTCTGGCCCCTAACGGTTCGTTCTTCACCGGTATCGCCGCTGCGGTCATCGGGCGGCTGCGTGGCACGCCCTTTGTCTACAATGTGCAAGACCTCTACCCCGAGGTGCCAGTGCAGGCGGGCCAACTGACCAGCCACCGCGCAATTGACGGGCTGGCCCGCCTAGAACGATTGATGTATCGCCTCGCCACCCGCATCAGCGTGATCGCCCCCGCCTTTTACGCTAACCTACTCGCGAAAGGTGTGCCGCCAGCGAAGATCGCCCTAATACCTAACTTTGTCGATACGGCATTCATCCGCCCGTTGCCCCGCCAGAACAGCTTCAGTCAGGCGAATCATCTCGATACCTATTTTGTGGTAAACTACGCTGGTAATTTGGGCTACGTCTATGATTTGGACACGGTGCTTCACGCTGCCGCACGTCTCTCCAAGCATCCTGATATCCTCTTCCAGATCGTCGGTGAAGGTGTGAGCAAGCCGGATCTGGAGCAACGAGCCAGCGAGCTAGGGCTGACGAACGTGCGCTTCCTAGCCTTTCAGCCCCTAGAACAATTGCCGCTAATGCGCGCCGCCGCTGATGTGCAGTTATCGCCGCATCGGACAGGCACGACCGGCTATTCACTGCCCTCGAAGATCTACGAGGTGATGTCCAGTGGTCGCCCCATTATCGTCAGCGCTGACGCTGGGAGCGATGTGGCAACCCTGGTTCATCAGAGCGCCTGTGGCCTTTGCGTACCCCCTGGAGACCCCGCCGCCCTCGCCGAGGCCATCCTGACGCTCTACGTTGATCCAGACCTACGCCAAACCATGGGCAAAGCCGGTCGATGCTACGCCGAGCAGCATCTTTCTCCCCAGGTCATTGTTGACCAATATCATCACTTACTCACGGAGGTTGTGACGACATCAAGCGACGAAGCCTAACGTCCCACACACCTGAAGGCCACAGGTAATCCATGGCCTAGCCTAAAGTGAAGCGTACAGCGCACTGCGCCTCTGGTCATGACCGTGCTGAGCGCCGCAGTCATGCGAATGAACGCTATGGAGAACACCCGATGGAGCGACAGCAGCTAGACCCGATCATGCCCGGCAGTTCCCCGATGCATGTGGCGGTTGGGCATCACACCACTGTTGGCTACATCCCCACCGTCCCGACCCCTATGCTCAAACGATTGCTCGACCTTACCCTTGCAGGGCTGATGCTGCTCTGCTCGGCGCCGATCTGGCTGATGATCGCCATCACGATCAAGCTAGAGGATGGAGGGCCGGTCTTCTATCGCCAGAAGCGCTGGGGCTGTAGAGGCAGTATCTTTCATGTCCGTAAGTTTCGCACGATGATCCAGAACGCTGGTCTGCGTCCAGCCGAGCAGCACGACCGACGGATCACTCGCGTCGGGCAAATTCTGCGCGCCTGCGGGATGGACGAACTGCCGCAACTGCTCAACATCTGGCATGGTGAGATGAGCTTTGTTGGGCCACGCGCACTTGCGGTTGGTGAGTTGGTACACGATGAGAACGGGAACTATGTGAGCTACGAGACGGTGCCTGGGTTCTGGGAGCGCCTGGTCGTGCCACCTGGACTGACAAGTATTGCGACGATCTATATTCCCAAAGACTCGTTACCACGCCGCAAATTCCGCTATGATATGCTCTACATCCGTCGTCAGTCAGTCATGACCGATCTGCGTCTAATCGCCCTCTCTTTCTGGATTAGCTTTCGCGGAAAGTGGGAGACGCGGGATCGTAAGTTTTAGCGGCTGAAGGGGGTCTTGGTGTACGTTGACATTGCGATCATTGGCGCGTCTTCTGCAGGTCTATTTGCTGCCGAACGTTTGGCAAAGGCTGGTCGTAACGTTGTGGTCTTCGAGCGTCAAAAGACGCTCAATCATGCCCGCCGAACCTACATCATTACGCCTCAGTTGCGCCACGTAATCGGTGAAGTGCCACCCTCGGCGACGCTCCACAAGACTCCGCTGCTGGAGCTATGCTCGCCCACCGGTACGGCACGGGTACTGTTGCAAGACCCTGATCTGATTGTCGAACGTCACGAGTTGATAACACGTCTGGCCGAGCGGGCCGAGCGGGCTGGCGCGACGATTGCCTATGGGTGCCACTTGGTCGGGTTAGCACCCGGCACGCAAGGGGCCGAGTTGCGCTTCGATCTGCATGGTGATACTTCCCTTGCGGTGTGCGCCAACAGCGTGATCGGTGCCGATGGTGCCTTTAGCGCGGTCGCCCAGGCGGTAGGTTTGCCCCGTCCGCCACTGGTGCAGATTGTTCAGGCCGAGGTCGCACTGCCCCCCGGCTATGACCCACGCGTCACCCGCGTCTGGTTCGACGCCGCCGCCACCCGCTACTTCTACTGGCTCATCCCCGAATCGAATACGCACGGCGTCTTAGGTGTCATCACGGACGCGGGTGATCGCACACGCGATCTGCTGGACAGCTTTCTACGCCATCAGGGGATGACCGCACTTGCCTATCAGGCATCGCATGTGGCGATGTATCACCCTAGCCTGCGCGCCTGGGGGCATCTAGGCCAAACACCGGTTTTCCTGGTGGGCGATGCCGCCGGCCAGGTGAAGGTGACCACGGTGGGCGGCACGGTAACCGGCTTCTCCGGCGCTGAGGCGGCAGTTCGCTGTATCTTGGAAGGGACACACCCAAAGCGTGCCCTCGCTTCCGTAACGCGCGAGTTGGATCTCCATTGGTGGCTGCGTCGCCTAGTCGAGCGTTTCGACAACCCTGCCTACGACCGGCTGCTTGCACACCTCTCGCCTACGCTCTTGGCATTCCTCGCACGTCACAACCGCGACGAGATGTCCAGTGCAATCTGGCAGGTGCCGTTCTTACGACCGCAGATCCTTGGCCTTGGTCTCGCCGCTTTGCTTTGGGGCGACAAAGAGAAGATTGAGCTACGTCCCAGGCACTCCGAGAAGCACACGTCCATGCCGACACACATAGCGGCTGATTAAAATCGGGGCTTTGAATACCGCATTGGATAGAACAACTATCGGAAGTCGCTGCTTCAAGGGGAGTTCTGCAGCACCCCCAATAGTAAACGGCAACGTGCAATCAGAGAGGGTCTTTTCCGGCTTTCGTCTCGTGCGGAACCCGCAATGCGAGGGCTTCCGCTCTCTCCAGGGTTCCGCACAATAGCCGTCTCACCAAGTATACATGCAGAGACGGCGCGAAAACCGTGTCTCAATTTATGGTTCATAATCGTATTCTACAAACGCTTAACATGTTGTGAGACACGGAGGGATGGCACCATGGCGCTTGTCGGCTACGCGCGG
This sequence comes from uncultured Oscillochloris sp., assembly GCA_903916565.1. Taxonomy (GTDB): domain Bacteria; phylum Chloroflexota; class Chloroflexia; order Chloroflexales; family Chloroflexaceae; genus CAIWXH01. The sequence continues at coordinate 6,334 of CAIWXH010000360.1, forward strand.
GTGAGCTCAGTGGGGCAGAGCCTGGACGTGCAAATGGAGAAGCTGAAACACTGCGACTAGCGCTACCAGAGGAGCTGGGAGGTGAAGGCGCGCAGGCCCAGGATGTGGGTAACATTCTGCGCGTCCCAGCCCTCGGTGAGCATCCCCACGCTGACGACGCAGCGGATTTGCTTGTCTGGTGCGCCGGGCTTGCCCACCGTCGCTAGCACCTCGCGCAGTCGCTCGGCGGCATCCGTGCGGCTCTCGCCGTCGTTGCGGGACTCGGCCTGCTCTAGCAGGCGGCTGTCGATGCGGATGGTCACCTCGGGCTGGCCAATCTGGTTCTTCAGCTCCGGCAGCAGCTTGCCATCAGCGATGTAGCGGTGGATGACACTGGCAGTCGCGGTGTCATTGCAGACCAGGATGAGTACCGGCGGGGTAACGCGGGCAGCCTCCTCCCAGGTATCAAGCGTCTTCTTCCACTCGCTCGCCAGGGTCGCCAGGGTACCCTCGACGCCGATGAGGATTTGCATCAGCGCATCGCCGCTCTGGTCGCCCTTGGTCATCTTCTTGGGCAGCGTGACCTTGATGTGTTCCCAAAGGTTAAAGTAGCGGGGGCTCAGGTCGCCACTGTTGTCGTCGATGGGGATGCGCGGCACCTTCACCAGCCCGCTCTCAATCGCGCCCACGAGGTCGAAGTCGCTGACGATCCAGTCGAAGGGGATGCCCTCCTCGCGCCCGCTGCCGCTGATGTAGTACGGCGTGGCCGAGAGGTCAAGGCAGAGGTGGATGCCGCGCACGCGATGGATGCGGTCGAGGCCGCCGACCCAGACCGTCGCCTCCTTGTTCTCCTCGCTGGTGCCGCGCTCCACACGCACCTTGCGGCGCACGCCGGTACCCTCGCCGAGCATCTGAAGCATCGGCGGCTCTGGGTTGTACTGGATGCGGTATGCGTGGTGGGACTCATCGTTGACCACCAGGAGATTTCCCTTGGGGCCAAGGTCACGCAGCACGCGGCTACAGAAAGCCGTATCGCTCTCTGGGCCGAGCTGCACCACGCTGCGCGTGCCGGTGTCGTCCTAAAGCTGGAAGAGATGCCAGTTGGTGATGAAGAACTTGCCGCGCCCGAGCTGGGGGAGCAGCGTCGGGGGCACGAGGTCAAAGCGGTCGTAGTAGTTGTCGGTGTGGCTGGGGATGAGTACCTGAAGTCGCTCCCTGACCGTGAGGTTGGGCGCGACGATGAGCACCGCATCAGAGAAGCGTTTGTCCTGGCGGTGCTGCACCTTGTTCAACACCGACCACGCAATGAGCATCGCCATCACCGTCGTCTTGCCGCTGCCGGTCGCCAGCTTGAGGCAGTAGCGGGTGAATTTCCCGCCATCCCTCGGCACGTCAATGCCAGCCTTGGCGGCGGGCGATGCCTCAACGAGCCAGATTGCCGTCTCCGCCGCCTCACGCTGGGCGAAGAAGAGGCGTCGCTGGCGGTCGGGCGCATTCCAGTGGCGCAGCAGCTCGGCGGTGATGCGGGTGACGCCGGGATAGCCCGCCGCACGCCATGCCGTGACCCGTGCGCGGATGGCCGTCACCAGATCGAGCGGGATGACATCCTGTTGAGCGAGGCTGCGTACCTGGGCCTTGTTGCCGCGCACGTAGCCCGCTGGCCGACGGCCTAGGCGCTCCTGTGGCGTGTCACCGCTGAAGTCGTAGTAGCGCGTCGGCTCGGCGAAGGGGTCGTTGATGATCGGGTTGGCGACGGCGTTGGCGAGAGTCATGGGTTTGTGCTATCTGAAACAGTCATCGTGTAAGCGTAGGATTGACCATGTGCGAGCGCACGAATACGCACATAGTAGGTGCCGTTTACCGCGACGCGAAAGTCACTGTCACATTTCAAGATGGTGATGGAGTAACACAAACCAATAGATGGATGAAATTTAAATTCGAAGGGGGCGCGTGGAGAGGTGGGGTTAATGTAGTCAACCGTAAAGGCATTTTCGCTTTCCACATGGACGGTGTAGTTCTGTCCTGCCATTAAATTTAGGCTATAGACATCCTGCGGCTTTGTCAGCATGTCAAAGACACTGGTTACCGTTACGTTGAGCGGAAGCGGTGAACCGGGAAGATCATCCGCAATTGGCGGTTTTGGTGCAGACGGTGGAGATGTGGTGGTGCCTGCATTACCGTAGGTAGGAATGCCAGAAGGCTGCAAACGCGCTGGTTGCATGGTCTGGGTTGTTGGGACACTGGGGCTGGAAGACAGCAACCCCTTGGCGACCACACTGATGAGAATGATGCTGAGGCAAAGTAACATCCCTGCGATGGGAATGATCACGAAGATGCGTGAGCGATCCCAGCCGACCCTGTGGTGCGGAGCAGGCAGGGGTCTGCCGATGGGAAGGATTGCATCGTTAGGCCCATCCTCAACGGGGATGCCTCGTCCCCGCAGGTAGGCTTTGATATGCTGAATCTCTGCACGGGCGTCCCTAATGTCGGTCACGGTTTCGGGGGGTGTATGGCCGACACCAAAGGTTGCCTGCTGATCCAAACGCACCGCGAGGCGTTGACGGTTCGTGGCGAGTCGGTTCTGTAGTTGCTCAATCTCGTCCACCCATGACCTCGATACGTCTCAATGCACCCTGATCACCGTCATCACCTCGTTGCCCCGCATATCAATCACCTTCACCGCGCACTGCTTGTGCTTGCCCGCCGTGAAGGGCAGCGATGTCGTGCGCTGAAGGGCGGCGAACTGCTCGGGGTCGATGCTGCCTTTGAGCGTCTTGCTAATCTTCTCCCAGGGGTTGGGCACCTGCGCCGGGAAATACACTTGTCGCCCCGTCGTAGTCGCTGTCAGAGAACTAGGCCGTGAGCTGCTCGGTGCTGGAAATGTGGGGAGAGTCATGTTATCTCCAGGATGGTCACTCCCGCTTGGTGGGTTGCCTGTCGTACCCTCCCCATTAACGTGATGAGGGCACTTTGCTGCTGAAACGCACCGGCGATGCAATAGGCGTCATTCGCATCACGGATGTCGTATTTGACAGCGATCTACGGTGTACTCGCAAAACACCCTAACTTTTCACTCCGTATGCGACCAGGATATCGTGGAGGCTAACCGCGAGGTTGCTTAGCTGATCGGAGCACCGACCGGCTCGATACTCGGTTGTGGCACTTGAGCTAAGCAGGTGCGTTCGCGCCGCTTCGATGATCGGGAGCAGTTCGCGTCTGGCTTCCTCTGGAATATCCTTGTCATTGCTGATTCTATCCCATACGAAGTAGACCGCTGTCTTTGCATCGCTCATGAGCGCCGTTTCATACGCCTCTTCCACTTCATCTCGCGCTGCGTAGATTTGCTTGGCAAGCGCTAAGAGCTTGCGCTTCTGGCTCTCGGTTAGCTCGCTCATTGCACACCTCGATAATTTCAATGCACCTTGATCACCGTCATCACCTCGTTCCCCCGCATATCAATCACCTTCACGGCGCACCGCTTGTGCTTCCCCGCCTTGAACGGCAGCGAGGTGGTGCGCTGGAGGGCTGCGAATTGGTCGGGGGCAATGCTGCCTTTGAGCACCTTGCTGAGCTTTTTCCACGGGTTGGGGACTTGCGCGGGGAAGTACGCCTGGCGCACCAGGAAGGTCGCCCCGTCGTAGTCAGTGTCGAGGAACCATGCTGCGACTTGGTCCGCGCTGGATGCGTCGAACTCGTCCGTGTTGGGGGCGTAGACATCGACGCCCTTCACCGTGATGGTGTAGTCTTCGGGGCCGGGCGGGCTGAGTTGCACATCGGGCTTGCCGAAGACGCTGAAGACATGGCTGGCCTTGCTCGTTTTGAAGCGCTTCCTGCCAGGGGCCACCAGGTGTAGATCAGCAATCCCATCGGGGGGATTATTCAGCCGCGTCTCGTCGTGGCGGTAGTCAGCGGCGTTTGACGTTGGGGCGAGGCGCTTACGCGGGGGCATAGACGGCTCCGCAACATTGCCGCGCCTGCACAACCAGCCGCGCGACGCCTTGCCCGGGGGGGGTGGAGCGTGGTATGCTTCGAGGGCGCAGCGCACAATTAAGGTTTCACACGCGGCCCACTCCAATGCTTGTCGGCGGGGGTGGGTTTCGTGCATACTGATGCTGAGTATAGCACGTTGATCTGCATTTTGGGGCGTTGTATCTCCGCGTACCCGCTGGCATCCCCGATAGCGCAGACGCCGTAGATTTCCCCTGGCTGGCGACCCTCAATAGCCTTACCGCTGCGCCTCCTCGATGGCTCTGACCGCCGTGCCCACGCCGTCTTCGGCGCGTAGGACGGTGCCCACCGCTGCGGCCCGCCGCCGGGTCGCCGGGTCGGCGAGCAGCGGGAGCGCCGCCGCGAGCGCGTCAGCGGTCAGTGCGTGCGCCGGGATGGGCGGTGGCCCTACGCCGAGGCGGTGCGCCCGCCGCCCCCAGAAGGGCTGGTCGGCGGTGAAGGGCACGGCCAGCGACGGCATGCCCGCGCGCAGCGCTGCCGCCGTGGTGCCTGCTCCGCCGTGGTGGATGACGGCGGCCATGCGCGGGAAGAGCCACATGTGCGGTGCCTCGTCAATGGTGAGTACATCGTTGCCCCGCGCCCCGTCGCCCAGGCCAGCCCAGCCGCGCTGAAACACGACGCGCTGGCCCGTGCGCCGCAGCGCCGCCAGGATGGTCGCCACCATACGCGGCGCGTCGTGCGGCACCATGCTGCCGAAGCCGACGGAGACCGGCGGCGGGCCGACGGCGAGGAACGCCGCGAGCGCGGGCGGGGCTGATACTCGGTGGGGACGTCGAGCGTCCAGAAGCCGGTGGTGTGGGCCAGGGGTAGCCCCGCTGGCGTGGTGCCAACCACCAACGGGCTGTAGGCGAGCAGCAGCGGTGTGCGTACCCCGAGCGCAGGCCAGGGCAGGCGTGTCGGGCCGATGGTGGGGTGACGGCGGCGCAGCCAGGCGTAGAGCAGGCGACTGCTCTGCGCGAAGAACTGGGTCGCCAAGTGGTGCGTGAGTCGGTTCAGCGTGGGGCCAAGGCTCGGCGCGGGCACGGTCACGTTGGGGAAGGTCGCGTAGGGCGCGAAGAAGGGGAAGAGATGGACGGACACATCGGACACGCCCAACTCGGTGGCGAGCAGGTGGTCGGTGCTGGTGGTGGTGAAGGTGTGAACGATGCGGTTGGCTCCCGGTACCGCCGCCCGCAGGCAACCCAGCACCGCGACGGCGATGGCGCGCGTATGGGCACCCATCACGCGGGCCTGCGCGAACGGGTTGCGGCCCGCGCGCTCGGCAAGGGCGCGGCTGAACTGGACGACATCGGCGGGCAGCGGGGCGAAGGTACTGCCGTGTGCGGCGGCGAGCGGGGCGAAGGACGCGGGCGCGGCCAGGGTGACGGTGTGACCGGCGCGACGCAGGCCAACGCTCAGGGCGATGCAGGGCTGCACGTCGCCCCGGCTGCCGTAGGCGAGGAGCGCGATGTGCATCGGGTGCCGCCTTCTCACTGGTGGATCGCGCCTGTCGGCGCTCGGCTCAGGGCATGATATCGTAGTCCTCGGCGTCGGCATCCCAATCGACGGCGGCCAGAGCCTCGGCGATCATCGCATGGATGTCGGCGGGGATGATCGAGGTGAACCCGCAGAGCGACATTCGGGAGGAGTAGTCCGGGTTGTCTGCCCGCTGAACGCCCCGAGGTGACGTGAAGGTGGCGGCCCAGCGGTACGGCGGCAGTTCGGCCTGGCCGTCGTCGAGGATCACAAGGGGCGCGGGGCAGCCCAGGGCACGCGGAACGTTGACGGCCAAGCGCTGGCGGAGCATCTGGCTGATGGACGCCGGGCGACCCTCCAAGACGCCCTCGTAGGTTGGGGTGATGAGCAGCCGGGCGAGGGAGACGGTGCGCCCATCGGCGAGGGCGTAGCGGCCATGCAGTGGGTCGGTCATGGGATCGCTCCTCTCATATGCGGCCTCCGATCAACGCGCCATGCCGCATCTACGCCTCCCCCGCCAGCGCCGCCCCCACGATGAGCGCGGTGCCCTCGATACCACCCTGGTAGCGCCCATCGGGCAGGGTGACGAGGTCGCGTGCCCCGGCGCAGTGGATGCTGGGCTGACGTCCGGCGCGGGCGTCGAGGAGGTAGCGCCCCGTCGGCGTGGCGCGGATGGTGAGCCGTCCATCTTCCATAGCGACATCGACGCGGGCCACTGGCCCCGCCGCCGCCTGCCAGCGTGCAAGCAGTGTCCGCCCGAGGTAGAGGAACAGCGTGGACTGTGGGCGCCCCTGGCGCGGGCGGCGGGCGATACGCAGGAAGTCGGCGGGCGGCGCGACCCGGCGCGGCGGCGGAGGTGGTGGGGGCACCTCCAGCTCGCCCTTGAGGAACCAGCGGCGCTGGTCGGCGATCTCCAGTTCGGCGGCAGTCCAGCGCCCGCTACTGACGCGCACACGCGTAACGATGCCGGTAGCGCCCGCGTCGCGGCGACCGGCGCTGAGGCGCACGCGCCGGGTGTCGCCGACCTGGGGCTGCGGCTGGGTAGTGCTGTGCGTCCGAGGTGCTGGTGGTGCCGCTGCGGGCGAGGTGTCGGCGGCGCTCGGCGGTTGCGGGGTCGTGCGATGGCGCATTGCGTGTCTCTGGTACAAAAGCGGGTGCGGTGTCCGATTATAGATCACGATGCGGTTCAGGCGCCCGCGCTCGTTGGCGGAGATCGCGCTGATGTTCATGCATCGGTACTCGTTTTATCCTGCCACGGCGTGGCATGCATCGTGCCCTGGGAGCGGCGGTACTCCTCGATGGTGTTGCGCGCGATGCACGGAAGGCATGGCCACGGTGGTACGCTCGCCTCTGGTGCGCCATCAGCACCAGCGTATGCTATACTCTCCGTATTGGTGCCTTTGACGCACCAAGGATCGTCATATGACAGTTTATGGTGCGCTTGAAGCACCATAAGAAGCTACCACCAGAGGAACCTGTGATGTCCACCAATCCGTCCGCCCCTGCCCCTCGGCCTCGGGAGCAATTGCCCGTGCCCCTCTTCGACGGCGTCGTGCTTGCCGTTCGGGGGGGCGACAGCCGCATCTACCTTGATCTCCGCGACCTTTGCGGAACCCTTGGGCTCGACCTCTCGTCGCAGCGGCGGCGCATCCAGGCCAGCGAGGATCTCCATCTGACCCAGTTCCGGGTAACGGTCGACCAGCAGCAGATGCGGACGCGCGACTTTCTGCTGCTTGAGGACGTGCCGGTGTGGCTGCTGAGCGTGCAGCAGCGCCGCGTCGCGCCGGAGGTGCGCGAGCGCTTCAGCTACATCAAGACCTACCTGGTCGAAGCCGTGCGGCAGGCGTTCGCACAGCTCACCGGGCTGCCCGCCGCGCCGAGCAGCGTGATCGAGGATCTTGGCGATCTGGATCGCATCAACCATGCATTCACGCAACTCGCGGATCTGACCCAGCGGCAAGACTCCCTTGAGCAAAGCCAGGATCGGTCGCGGTCAGCCTACCGCGATCTGAACGCGCTCCTGCGTGAACTGCATGGGCGAGTGCAGGCACTGGAGACCCAGGCGCGCAACCGGCTCAGCCCGACGCAGCGCGGGACGATCTATCGCATGGTGCAGACGTGGGGACAAGCCCGCGCCGAGCGGGCCGCAGGCAGCCTACCGGGCGTCGCCATCCGCACATCCTGGGCCGAGGTCAACGCCCGCTTCGGGGTGAGCACCTACACCGATCTGCCGGCGGCGCGCTACGACGAGGTGGTGCAGTTTGTCAAGGAGCAGTACCGGGCGATCACCGGGGGCGATCTGCTGTCCAGTGAGCAGCTTGGGCTGGAGGACGCGGATGGAGCCTGAGCGGCTTGCCCAGAGGCTCGGGCGTCGGCTACGCGACGCCCGATTCACGGTCGGGCTGACGGTTCGTGAGGCGGCGGCCCTGGCGGGCCTGCCCAGTCACACGCAGTTGGTGCGGTACGAAAACGGGGCGGCCCAGCCGCCCCTTGATCGGCTTGGGGCGCTGGCCCGTACGTATCAGACCACGCCGGCGGCGCTGCTCGCCGCGCACGACGAGGCGGTGGCGATCATCGCCACGCTCGACCAGGCTGACGCGGCGCTGATTGAGCGGCTGTTGCGGGCGCTGGACGTCGCTGGGTAGCGGTGGGCAGCCCTGCCACGCCGTGGCAACCCACGGGGATCGTCCTCGCCCCGAAGTTCCCCCATTGACCACGGTGCCGCCCTCGCCGCCCCCACTTGCGTGCGAGGAGATGCGTCCGATACGAGATGCTCAGACGTTACCACGCACACCCCTTGTCCGTTGCACCACGGACGCGCAGGCGCGCCTCTTCCCTGAAGTGAATCGGAGGCGCTACGGACGCTCCGGGAGGTACCGAGCGGGTGGTTTTGGTCAGGTTCACTGCACGAAAGCGACCGTCTGTGGAGTGAAGGGGTGGAATCTGCGTGGATGCCCGGCGTCACGGGGCTGGGGGGATGTGCAGAATACGTCGGTGTACCCAGCCACCACGGTGAGACGTCCAAGGTCTCACCGCTGATACTGTCCGCGTATCATAAGGATTACCCCATGGACAATGTGGTGGGTCGCACCAAACGGGAACGGTCGCTCCACGATGCCCTGCGTCCTGGCTGCCGCTGTATGGCTTCGTACCAAGCACCGCGTTATCCCGCCGGTTGGCGGTCTCCCCTTGTGGAGTCACGGTCAGTACCCGCAGGGGCTACCGCTCCACGGCGTGTGGAGCAACGGTACGCTGGTGACTCGAGCGAAACGAGGCGAGCGATGACGGCAATCACCATAGAGCTGTCGGCGGACACGTATCGGAAGCTCCAAGCGCACGCGCAACGGATCGGCAACGTGCCGGAGCTTGTGGCCGGCGCGTGGCTAACCGAGTGGTTAGCAACAACCCCCATGCCCCTCAGCGCACGTGAGCGCGCCCGCGAGGCCCTCCGCGCCGCTGGCCTGCTGGTCGAGTTCCGTGCCGAAGAGCAAGCGCACGCCCAAGCGGCGGTCACGCTGACCCTGGAAGAGGTACGTGCGGCACTTGACCGGGCAGGCGGCAAACCGTTGAGCGCGATCATTCTTGACATGCGCGGGTCAAAAGCATGAGTACGGTCGCTCTGGACTCCCGCGCACGTGCCAAACGCTACCGCACCAAGATCGGACGTGCCTGGATCAACGGCCTCACCGACCCGCGCATGGGCAACACCATTGCCGCACTCCCGCGTGCGCGATGGTGACGCCGCGGTGGTCGTCGGTTCGTACGGCGGTGCCGACGACCACATGGCCTGGGAGCATACCCTCCAGGCGCGGGCGCGCCCGCGTGATCCAGCGTGGGCAGCCGCTGCCCGTGATCGCCGCAGTCGCCGATGGCACCGCGTATGACCGGCTCTGGGCGCTGCGGACGACCGAGAACCCGACCTATCCGCAGTCCGGCGGCCGCACCGCACACCGATGACCCATCGTGCGCCTGCGCCACGACGACACCGCTGAAGCAGCTCGATGAAACGTGAAGGAGTGTTGAGCAATAATTAGATTTGCCGGTCGGAAGATCTAGTTGACATTTAACAAAGGAGTGCCTGTATGCCTGAGACACCCGCGCCCCACGACCATTTTGCGCCCATACGTGGGGCGGAGTTCATCATTCTGACCACCTACCGCCGCACCGGCGTCGCCGTGCCGACCACCGTCTGGTTTGCCGAGGTCGGGGGGATGCTCTACCTCACCACGGGGGCGCAGGCCGGCAAGGCAAAACGGCTGCGCGCCAACCCGGCGGTGCGGGTCGCGCCGAGCGACCAGGTCGGCAACGCCCAGGGGCCAGCCCTGGCAGGGTGCGCCCGCGTGCTCGCGCCGCACGAGGATGCGGCCGCCATCGCGGCGCTGTAGCAGAAGTATGGCGAAGCATTCACCACGCTGACCGCGCAAATGGACGCAGCGCAGCCGGCCGGGAACCGGATCTATGTCATCATCACGCCGTAGCGGAGCCAACGGGTCGGTCACTCCGCGCGTGGGTGGCATGGCGGTCTGCGTGCGGATGTAGGCTGCGTCGCGCGTTGGCGCACATCCTCGCCTGCATGAACCACGCCGTCTGCGGCGTGGCCGCCCGCAGCGGCATGGAGTCGATTGCATCACATACGCCGTGCAGGCGGGCGGTGCCAGGGTCAGACACCGCCCGCCAGTGCAGCGCATCGCTACGGCATCGCCGGGGCCGCCGCGACCGCCTGGGCACCCTCGTACTCGACGAACTTCAGCATGTCCTCGGCAATCTCCAGCACATCCGTTGCCGTCGGCGGCGCGAGACCCTGGATGCGCTTCACCAGGTCGATGACCTGCGCGTACCAGGG
>CAIWXH010000361.1 GCA_903916565.1 uncultured Oscillochloris sp.
GCCCTGGCCGACCTCTGCACCGACATTGTGGCCCCCGCCGAGCCAACGCTGATGAAGGTACGTAACATCCAGCACCTGTTCACCCCGGTCACCGGGCGCATCACCGGTGAGCGCAGCGCCCTGGATCTGGTGGCCGCCCTGCACCCCACCCCCGCCGTCGGCGGCAAGCCTCGCGACGTGGCCCTGGAGTGGATTCGCGCCCACGAGCGCCTCGACCGGGGCTGGTACGCTGGCCCGGTCGGTTGGCTCGACGCCAAGGGCGAGGGCGAGTTCGCCGTGGCCCTGCGCTCGGCCCTGGTTAGCAAGCGCGAGGCCGCCCTCTTTGCGGGCTGCGGCATCGTCTCCGGCTCCGACCCGGCCCGCGAGGAGCAGGAGACGCAGTTGAAGCTGCGCCCGATGCTTAGCGCGCTGGGCGGCGCATAGCTCACGCCGGGCGGCGCGATCTTGCGCCTGCGTCAGCGCGGTACTCTCGTTTTCTTTGTCAAAGATGCACGCCAAAGGCGTGCATCTTTGACAAAGAAAACTATCATGTGCAGATTATTTTATGTCACAAACAGACTACCTCCTCACCGACTGGGTCGTCACGATCATCGACGGCCTTGTGCGCGGCGGCGCAACCGACATTGTGGTCTGTCCCGGCTCGCGCAGCACGCCCCTGGCCCTGGCCGCAGCCCGCCACCCCGGAGCCCACGTCTGGATGCAGTACGACGAGCGCTCGGCTGGCTTTTTTGCCCTTGGCCTGGCCCGCGCCCGCGCCGCGCCCGTGGCCCTGATCTGCACCTCCGGCACTGCCGCCGCGAACTTTCTGCCTGCCGTTGTCGAGGCCAATCTCTCACGCATCCCGCTGCTGGTGCTTACCGCTGACCGGCCCCACGAACTGCGCGATAACGGCGCACCCCAGACAATTGACCAGGTCGGGATCTACGGTCATAACACACGCTGGTTCAGCGACCTGCCTGAGCCAACCGAGAGCCTGCTGCCCTACCTGCGCTCCACGGTCGCCCGCGCCCTGGCCGTCGCCGCTGGCCCGTCGGCGGGGCCCACCCACCTCAATTGCCCTTTCCGTGAGCCGCTGGTACCAGATCGGGGCCGGATTGAGTCCATCCTTGCCGCCCAAGGCCCGCCGCCACCCCACATCACCACCTCCCGGCGCACCGCAGGTGCGCAAATCATTACACATCTTACCAATGAACTGAACTCTACCGAGCGTGGCTTGATCATCTGCGGCCCCCACGACGGCCCGGCTCTCGCTCAGTCGGCCACCCGTCTGGCTCAGGCCATCGGCTGGCCCCTGCTGGCCGATCCACTCTCGCAGGCGCGACGCGGCCCCCACGTTGGCGACCTGACTATCGGAGCCTACGACGCCTTTCTGCGCGATGAGCGTTTCGCCGCCCGCCACGCCCCTGATCTGGTGCTGCGTCTGGGGGCCATGCCCACCGCCAAACCCCTGCTCCCGTACCTCACCCGCCACCCGAGCGCCCGCCAGATTGTTGTCGATGGCGGGGCGGGCTGGCGCGAGCCGACGAGCCTCGCCGCCGAACACATCTTCGCCGACGAGGTGTATCTCTGTGATCGACTCGCTGGACAGATTCGGGCGAGCGACCGCCCGCACGGCGCGTGGGCAGAGGTTTGGATAGCTGCGGAGCGGGCCGCCCAGACGGCTATCGCCGCGCAACTCCAGGCTAGGGACGACATCAGCGAGCCGGGGGTTTTTGCCGAACTGGCCCGCATCTTGCCCGCCGGGGCCACGCTCTTTGTCGCCAACTCCATGCCTGTGCGCGACCTCGACACCTTCCTGCCGCCTGGCCCGTCGCCCCTGCGCATTCTGGGCAACCGTGGGGCCAACGGTATCGACGGCCTGACATCCACGGCCCTCGGCCTGGCTGCCGGTGGTCTCGGGCCGGTCGTCTTCGTCACCGGCGACCTCTCGCTCTATCACGACTCGAACGGGCTGCTGGCCGCGAAGCTTCACGGTCTGGACGCCACCATCGTCCTGATCAACAACGACGGCGGCGGGATCTTCTCCTTCCTGCCCCAGGCCAGCGAGACTGACCAGTTCGAGACGCTGTTTGGCACGCCCCACGGCCTGGACTTCGCGCCCCTGGCTGCGTTCTACGGCGCACACCACACCCACGCCGAGGACTGGCCCGCCTTCCGCGCCGCCGTGGGCGCGGGCGTCACTGGTCGCGGCCTGCACATTGTCGAGGTCCGCACCGACCGCGCCCGCAACGTCGCCGACCACCGGGCAATCTGGCCCGCCGTGGCTGAGGCGCTGCGGGATGCGGGGCTCGCCTGACATCATCGGCCCCTCTCCCTGAGGCATGGTTTCACCCCAGCTTGACAGTTTGCAGTGACTGTAGCGCCGCCTTCCAGGCGGTCAGGAGTACCACCGCAGGCGGGAAGCCCGCGCTACCAACTGTCACGCTAGAACGGGGAGAAAGGCCAGGAGTAAGGGCAGCATTGTGGATACCCCTATAGCAATCCTCTTGGGATTGTTGAGTGGAGTCAAGGCTTTAGGCATGTTTCAAAATGGGCACATTCAGCTTTACAGTCTTGCGATGAGGCGATGAGGC
>CAIWXH010000362.1 GCA_903916565.1 uncultured Oscillochloris sp.
CGCAACACCGTGGCGGCCACCCCGTACTCCGACGCGAGCTGGTTGAGGGTCTTGGTTTCCTTAAAGATCTCCCACACGGCCTGGGCCTTGAAGGTGGCAGTGTAAGACTTTTTCATAGACCTATTCTACCGAACCCTGGCCGCTCTGACTGTGCAGTTTCTTGGGTCCACTATAGTGGACGAGTTCGCAATCCTGACCACGGACACGACCCGGATCGGGAAGCAGACCGTAGGCAAATGGTCAAAGCTGCTGATGACGCGCATCGCCAGCCTGGGCCGCTCGTCTGGGGTGAGCATCTGCATTGCCACCCAGATGGTCAAGAAGGAAGTGATCGACGGCATGATCAGCGCAAACGTTGAGAATCGCATCGCCTTCAGTTGTGCCGCATGGCGCGAGAGTAACCTCGTGGTGCAGTCGAGTGAGGCCGTCGGGATGCCCGATGGGCGGGCGATTGTGCGCGTTGAGGGCAAGACCCAAGAGGTGCAGACGTGCTATGTGTCGCCTGGACAAGTCAAGCTCGAAATTGCCCGCGTCGCCGAATTCGGCCCCGACGGCGGGCTAGGCGACGAAGATACCCGATGTCGCCAGTTCGCCGGTGACTTTGCGCGGTCAAAGCTGCTGGCGCTCGATGGCATCCGGGGTGCGATTTCGTGGGATGCGTTTGACGAGATCGCCAGACGGCTAGAGCGCGATGGGATTTTAGAGGCAGGCGGCCCGCGTAAACCGCGCCGGGTAGCCCGTGCTTTCTTTGGTAGGCCCAACCTAATCGATCAATTTTACGGAGTACTGGAGGCCGAAGAAGGCCCGCCCCGTACGCACTCCGTAACCATCATCGATTCCTTACGGGGTGAAGAAAATACCTTACGGAGTACGCATCAGGACGCGGAAAACGGGGTTGTCGAAGTTGAGGCAGTTACGCGATACGCGACGGGCGATTCCGACGTGTACGCTAATACAGGCATAAGCGACGAAGAGTTCGACGCAGACGAGGGCGACGAGCCGATCACAAACCTGGAACAGGTCTTCGTTGCGCTGGCCGCTGCTGAGGAAAAGAAGGCGGGGAAGAAGAAGCGCAAGCAGGCCGAACGGGTTGAGGTAGCCGCATGAGTCACCTTCGGCGGCTTGGGCGCACCCTGACTCACTGTGTCGCGTTCTACGCCAGCATCGCCACCATGGACAACGCCAGCGGGGGGCACTTGGGCGCGCTGGTGATGAAGGCGCTGCACGCGATGGGGTGGTGACGCACGCGCTTTCCGGGGGTAACTAGCACGGGAATAGCACGGTTCAGGCAAAGGGGTAAGTTTTAGCGTATAGCAATCCTACACAGGTTGTTGAATCCGGGGGACTGAAGTCCCCGGCGCTTGATCGGCGAAGCCTGCCTTCGCAGGCTCAGCAAGGCCGCGTAGGCGGCCTTCGTTCCCCGTAGCCCGTGGCGTCAGCCACCGGGCGGGCGCGCAACAACCGCTGTAGGATTGCTATAGCAGGATGGGCCGCGAACTCTAACACGCTTCTAACACCGCCGCAGGCGATTCGCGGCTACATTGGCCTGTAGCAGAAGCTGCATACTCTGTGGTCAGTACCCCACGGCTAAAGCGCGTGGGCTTGGGCTTCGGTTCAAGCCGGTACTGACCCGTCTCAGCCAGGGCCGAAAGGCCATCGGGCTACGCTAGCGGGAAGCGTAGCCCGACCTACCGGCGGGTGCGTTTGCCAGCCCGCCGCGCTAGAACCTGGACATCATGCTGCGGTACACCGCGAAGGTGTTCTTGGGAGCGTACCGGCCGATAGCCTTGACGAGGCGAACCGCACCCGCGTGCGCGGTGTGCCCGGTAACGGGCAACAGGTCTGACGGTCTTCCTGGGCGTTACGGCCAAAAAGACCGTCACATTCGACACAGCCCGTGTACGCAGGCGCTAAAGCGGGCTACAGCGGGGCGCTCCTCCCAGCGCTCAAGCGGCTGAGTTTCCGCGCCTCAAGGCAAGCATTCTATGAGGATTTGCCCATGACTACCGAGCCAACCACCGCGCCCGCGCCCGAGGCGCGCACCTTCAAGGCCGAGGTGCAGCAGGTGCTGCACATTTTGGCCCATTCGCTCTATACCGACCGCGAGATTTTCCTGCGTGAGCTGGTCTCGAACGCCTCCGATGCGCTCAACCGCGTCCAGTTCGAGATGCTCACCAACCACGATTTGCTTGACCCCGAGGCCGAGCCGGCGATTTGGGTTGAGGCCGACAGCGCGCAGCGCACCATCACGATCAAAGATACCGGCACCGGCATGACCCGTGATGAGCTGGTCGATCATTTGGGCACCATCGCGCAGTCAAGCGCCCGCGCTTTCGTCCAGCAGACCAAGGAAGGCAATAAGGCCGCCGCCAGCGAGATTATCGGCCAGTTCGGCGTCGGTTTCTATTCGGTCTTCATGGTCGCCGATAAAGTCACCGTGCTCTCGCGCTCGTTTCGCCCCGAGGCCGAGGCGGCGCTTTGGGAGAGTACGGGCGGCGATAGCTACACCGTCAGCGCGGCTGAGCGTGAGGGCCGTGGCACGACCGTGACGCTGCATCTGAAGGAGGACGCCAGCGAGTTCGCGAGCACTTGGCGGATCGAGCAGATTATCAAGAAGCACTCCGACTTTGTCGCCTTCCCGATCTACAGCGGTGAGCGCCAGATCAACCAGCGCAAGGCGCTCTGGCGGCGTGCGCCCCGCGAGGTCGAGGCCGACGAGTATAAGGCGCTCTATCGCCAGTTGACGTTTGATAGCGACGAGCCGCTGCTGCACATTCACCTTTCGACCGAGGTGCCGGTAGACTTGCACAGTGTCTTGTTTGTGCCTGCGAAGCGCGAGCGCGGCCTGATCGAGCGGCGCGTCGAGGGCAAGCTGAAGCTCTATTCGCGCAAGGTGCTGATTCTCGACGAGGCCAAGGAGCTGCTGCCCGCCTACTTCCGCTTTGTCGAGGGCGTGGTCGATAGCGAAGACCTGCCGCTGAATGTCTCCCGCGAGAGCGTGCAGAGTTCGCCGGTGATGCAGCGTATTAAGAAGGCGCTGACCAGCCGCCTGCACCGCGAGCTGAACGAGCTGGCTGACCAGAAGCCGGAGCAGTTCGCTGCCTTCTGGCAAGAGTTCGGCGTCTTTATTAAAGAGGGTGTGGCGAGCGACTACGAGGGCCGCGCCGATCTGCTCAAGCTGCTGCGCTTCCACACGACCCGTGGCGGCGACGAGCTGGTGACCTTGGGCCAGTACAAGAGCCGCATCGTGGACGGGCAGAGCGAGATTTACTATGTGCTGGCGGCGAGCCTGGATGCGGCGCGTACCAGCCCGCACCTTGACCCGCTCGCCGCCCGTGGGCTTGAGGTGCTGCTGCTGACTGACCTGATGGACGGCTTTATGCTCGGTGGCCTGCGCGACTACGAGGGGCTGAAGCTCCGCAATATTGACGAGGCCGACCTTGAGCTGCCGGGCGAGGTTGAGGCCGCTGCGCCGCAAGTCAGCGACGAGCAGTTCGCCCGCCTGGCCGAGCGCGTGACGGCGGCCCTGGGCGACAAGATTAAAGCGGTACGCGCCTCGAAGGTGCTGCGCGACAGCCCGGCCCGTCTGGTCAGCGACGACGACGGTATGGGCCGCGAGATGCAGCGCATCCAGCAGATGCTGGGCCGCGAGGCCGAGACTAGCCCCCGGATTCTGGAGCTGAACCCGAGCCACGGGCTGGTGGCGGCGCTCGCGCTGCGCGCCGAGGCGAACGCCGATGACCCCGTGGTCGTCGCGGCAGCCGAGCAACTGTATGACAATGCCCTGCTGATCGAGGGGCTGCACCAGAACCCCGCCAGCATGGTGCCGCGCATCCTCAAGCTGATTGAGGCGGCGGCACGCCCTGAGTAGACAGCCCAGGCTTGATCGTGGTACAATCGGGATTGGCGTGCATTCAAGTGCACGCCAATCCTTTAGTTTACGGCGTTAGCACTCAGGCACGATGAGTGCTAAGGTTCATACCTTTCAAATAAACAGATCCAGCCCGACCCTTCCCCCTCTCCCCCGGCCCCTCTCCCATGAAGGGAGAGGGGAGGTTCCGCAGCAGGACGTATGCGGCTCCCCCTCTCCCTTTATGGGAGAGGGGGCTGGGGGGAGAGGGTAGCGCGGCGGTAGTCCTTATTTGAAAGCAGCGGTGACAGGCGCGGTACGGGCGGCGTGTGGCGGGCCATGCCCCTAGTAGGACGACAGGTATGTCGGCGGGTCTGACGGAGCGACGACAGAACATCCTCAAGCTGGTGATCCAGGAATTTGTCGCGTCGGCCACCCCAGTGGCCTCCGAGACGCTGGTTCGCAAATATGGACTCAACGTCTCGCCCGCCACGGTGCGGAACGAACTCGCGGCCCTGGAGGATCTTGGCTACCTGACGCACCTGCATACGTCCGCCGGGCGGCTACCCACCGACGCGGGCTATCGCTTCTTTGTCGAAAATCTGATGGAGCGCGTGCCGCTCTCGCTGCCCGAGCAGCGGATGATCCGGCACCAGTTCTACCAAGTGCGCGGCGAACTCGACCAGTGGATGCATCTGGCGGGCGCGGTGCTGGCGCGTACGGCTCAGAATGCCTCGGTGGTAACCCCGCCGCGCACCGCCGAGCGGCTGCGCTTCCGCCAGCTTGAGCTGATCACCATTCACGAGACAATGGCGCTGGCGGTGCTGGTCTTCCACGGCGGCATCGTCAAGCAGCAGACCTTCGCGCTCGACACGGCCCGCTCGCTCGACGACCTGCGGCGCTGCGCGTCGCGCATTAGCGACCAATTGGCCGACATGAGCCTGAGCGGGGTTGAGGATCTGGTCGCCCGCGAGGATCAGCCGGACGTCCAGCCCTACTTTGGCGACTTCGAGCGCGGCGTGCTCGATATTGTCGTCAGGTCAATGCAGGTGTTTGAGGCGCAGGCCCAGGATCTCATCTACAGCGACGGCCTGATCGAGATGCTCAGCCAGCCCGAGTTTATCCCCGCCCTGGCCCGCGAGGACGCCGAACACGCCGTCGAGCGCATGCGCCGCGCTTTCGATCTGCTCAAGAGCGGGCGCGGCCTTGGCCCCCTGATTCCCCAGGCGCTTGCCTCGAATGGTGTCCAGGTGATTATCGGCGGCGAGAACAGCGCCGACGAGATGCGCGAGTACAGTGTGGTGCTGGCTCGCTATGGCGTGGATCGCGCCGTGGTGGGCGTGCTCGGCATCATCGGGCCGACCCGCATGGCCTACCCGCGCTCGATCTCGACCGTGCGCTATATCTCGTCCCTGATGAGCGACCTGCTCGCCGAGCTGCATAACACCGAAACCCGCGCCCCCGAAGCGCCTGAAGCCTGAGTGATTAAGCGCAGAACGTACTCTGAAACCTGGCCTTGTGAGGAGCTTATGAGCGAAGAGCAAAAGACTGTTGACCAGCCCGCCGAAGTCCCTGAGGAGACCCCCGTCGCCGAGCTACAGGCACGCTTGGACAAGGCCGAGGCCGACGCCAGCGAGTATAAAGACCAGTGGCTGCGTGCCACCGCCGACTATAAAAACTTCAAGCGGCGCACCGAGATCGAGCGCTCGGAGCTGATTCGCAGCGCTAGTTCGGCCCTGTTGCTGAAGCTGCTACCCGTGATGGACGATTTCGAGCGGGCGATTGCCAACATCCCTGCTGAGGTCGCCACGAGCGCATGGTGGGGCGGCACCCAGTTGATCGCCCAGAAACTCCGCACGATTCTGGAGAGCGAGGGCGTCAAAGGGATCGAGACCGTGGGCCAAGACTTCGACCCCAATCTGCACGAGGCGGTTCTCTACGAGGAGGCCGAGGGCCAGGACGGCAAGGTCGTCGCCGAGTTGCAGCGCGGCTACCGCCTGGGCGACCGGGTGCTCAGGCCGAGTATGGTGAAGGTTGGCAGAGGATAAAAGGCAGTAGCGCATCAGGAACGCGGTAGCCTATAGTCATGCTGAGCGCAGCGAAGCATCTCGGTCGGGACCCTTCGCTGGCGCTCAGGGTGACAAGACCGTGGTGATGGCGTTACCGCTGCGGTATTGGAATAAAAGCTTCCGGGAAGCTATGGAGATTTAGACAAGATGGCAAAAGTTATCGGGATCGATCTCGGGACAACAAACTCTGTAATCGCCGTCGTTGAGGGTGGCGAGGCGGTGGTCATTCCTAACGCCGAAGGCGCACGCCTGACCCCCTCAGTCGTGGCGATGAATAAGGCCGGTGAGCGCATGGTGGGCCAGGTGGCCCGCCGTCAGGCCGTGACTAACCCCGAGAATACGATCTTCTCGGCCAAGCGCTTTATCGGGCGCAAGTTCAGCGAGCCGGTGGTGCAGAAAGATGTGAGCCTCGTCTCTTATCGCCTCAGCGGCGCCCCCAACGGCGATGTGCGCGTGAAAATGGGTGACCGCGACTACGCCCCGCCCGAGATTTCGGCCATGGTACTCCAGAAGCTCAAGGCCGACGCCGAGGCGTATTTGGGCGAGCCGGTCACCCAGGCGGTGATTACCGTCCCGGCGTATTTCAACGATAGCCAGCGTCAGGCCACCAAGGACGCCGGGAAGATCGCCGGGCTTGAGGTGCTGCGAATCGTCAACGAGCCGACCGCCTCGGCCCTCGCCTATGGCCTAGACAAAAAGGGCAAAGACGAGGTCGTGGTCGTCTACGATATGGGCGGCGGCACCTTCGATGTCTCGGTGCTTGAGCTGAGCGACGGCGTGGTTGAGGTGAAGTCCACCAGCGGCGACACCCACCTCGGCGGCGACGACTTTGACCAGCGCATCATTGACTGGTTGTCCAGCGAGTTCCAGCGGGAAAACGGGGTTGACCTGCGCCAGGATCGGATGGCCCTTCAGCGCCTGAAGGAGGCGGGCGAGAAGGCGAAGATGGAGCTTTCCACCGTCGGTCAGACCGAGGTCAATCTGCCCTTCATCACCGCCGACGCCACCGGCCCCCGCCACCTGAACATCACCCTCAGCCGCGCCAAGCTTGAGCAGCTCACTGGCGACTTGATTGAGCGTAGTATGGCCCCGGTGCGCCAAGCGCTGAATGATGCGGGCCTCAAGCAAGCCCAGATTGACGAGGTGATTCTGGTCGGCGGGCAGACGCGCATGCCGGCCATTCAAGAGGCCGTGCGGAAGTTTTTTGGCAAAGAGCCGAACCGCTCGGTCAACCCCGACGAGGTCGTGGCGGTCGGCGCAGCCATTCAGGCTGGCGTGTTGGGCGGCGTCGTCAAGGACGTGCTGCTGCTCGATGTGACCCCGCTGACGCTCGGCATCGAGACGCTAGGCGGCGTGATGACGCCCCTGATCGAGCGCAACACGACCATCCCGACCCGCAAGAGTCAGGTCTTCTCGACGGCCAGCGACCACCAGAGCAGCGTCGAGATTCAGGTACTCCAGGGCGAGCGGGCCGAGGCCCGCTTCAACAAAAGCCTGGGCAAGTTCGAGCTGTCGGGCATCCCCGCGATGCCGCGTGGCATGCCGCAGATCGAGGTCACCTTCGACATTGACGCCAACGGCATCGTCAACGTGACGGCGAAGGACAAGACCACCGGCGTCGAGCAGCGCATCACCATCACCGCCTCGTCGGGGCTTAGCCCGCAAGAGATCGAGCAGATGGTGCGCGACGCCGAGGTTCACGCCGATGAGGATAAGGCCCGCCGCGATCTGATCGAGGCGCGTAACGCTGCCGATGGCATCCTCTACAGCGCCGAGCGTGCCCTGCGCGATTCCGGCGACAAGGTTGATGGCCTCGCCCGCACCGAGGTGCAGGATAAGATTCTTGCCCTGCGTGCGGCGCTTTCCAGCGACGAAGAGGCCCAGGAGATCCGCAACCGCACGGCGGAGTTGAGCGTGGCGATGCAGAAGGTGAGCGACGCGCTGTACGCCGCCGAGGGCAACGCCGAGGCGAAGCCCGCCGCCGATGATGTCGTCGAGGGTGAGTACAAGGCGGAGTAGCGGCTGACACCGCAGCGGCGGGTTTCAGGGCGAGCGCGGCTCGCCCTGGGCAGGTCTTACACGCCAGAGGTGGCTTTATGACAACGGGCGCAAAGCGTGACTACTACGAGGTGCTTGGCGTTAGCCGCACCGCCAGCCAGGACGAGATTAAGAAAGCCTATCGGCGGCTGGCACGCCAGTATCACCCCGACGTGAATAAAGAGGATAGCGCCGAGTCGAAGTTCAAAGAGCTGAACGAAGCCTACGAGGTGCTCTCCGATGAGCAGAAGCGGGCGGTCTACGACCGCTTCGGCCATAATACGCCCGGCGGCATGGGCGGCGGCGGCGCTTACGGCGACTCGTTCGGCGGGGCTGACCCCTTCAGCACGATCTTCGACGCCTTTTTCGGCGGGGCTGCCGCTGGCCCGCGCACGCAGCGCGGCCCCCAGCGCGGCGCCGACCTGCGCTACAATCTGCGGCTCAGCTTCGAGGAGGCGGTCTTCGGCGTTGATAAGGAGATCGAGTATCGCCGCCTTGAGGGCTGCCCGAGCTGTCGCGGCAGCGGCGCCGAGCCTGGCACTGACCCGGTGCGCTGCCCCAAGTGCAGCGGCAGCGGCGAGGTGCGCCAGCGTGCGCCGCTGTTCAATATGGTCACCGTCACCACCTGCGACGGCTGCGGCGGCACCGGCTACGTCATCCCCATCCCCTGCCGCGAGTGTCGTGGCGAGGGCCGGGTGCGTCAGGCCCGCCGCATCACGGTGAAGGTGCCCGCTGGCGTGGACGGCAACCAGCAGATTCGCATCAACGGCGAGGGCGAGGCTGGCCCGCGTGGTGGGCCGTTCGGCAATCTGTATGTGGCGCTTGATGTGCAGCCGCACGCGCTCTTTCTGCGCGAGGGCAACGATCTAATCTTCGAGCTGAAGCTGAATGTGGCCCAGGCCGCCCTCGGCGAAGAGCTTGACGTGCCGACGATTGACGGCAGCGAAAAGCTGCGCCTGCCGCCCGCAACGCAGACCGGGCAGACCTTCCGCCTGCGCGGCAAGGGCGTGCCGTTCCTGCGCCAGCAGGGCCGTGGCGACCAGATCGTCGTCACCCGCGTGGTCGTGCCGCAAAAGCTCAACGAGCAGCAGCGCCGCCTCTTCCAAGAGTTGGCCCGCACCTTTGACCCTGAGGATCAGGGCGGCGATCACGACGAAGGGTTCTTCGGGCGCATCAGAGATGCCCTGGGATTGTGAAATAAAGGGATCTAATGGCTGAACAACTCTACGGGCGCAACGCCGTGCGCGAGGCGCTGCGCGCCCGCCGCCGCCAACTTCACCGGCTCACGATCTCAAGTGGCGTGCAAGAGACGGGCATGATCGCCGAGCTGATCAAGCTGGCGGAGGCAGCCAACGTGCCTGTGCAGCGCGTCGAGCGCCAGACGCTCGACAAGCAACTGCGTGAGGCCAACCACCAGGGCGTGCTGCTCGACACCGGGCCGTATCCCTACGTCGAACTGGAAGATTGTCTGGCCCTAGCGGTCGAGCGCAAAGAGCCAGCGATGATCCTGCTGCTTGACCATTTGCAAGACCCACAGAACATCGGCACGCTGCTCCGCACCGCCGAGGTGGTGGGCGTTCACGGGGTCGTGATGCCAGGCCGCCGGGCCGCCGAGATCACGCCCGCCGTGGTCAACGCCTCAAGCGGGGCCACCGAACACCTGCGGGTCGTGCTGGTCACGAACCTGACCCAGACCATCGCCGAGCTTCAGAAGGGCGGGGTCTGGGTGGTGGGCCTGGAGGAAGACGAGGCGGCTCAGGACTTCGACAGCGCCGACCTGCGGATGCCGCTGGGCCTCGTGGTCGGTGCCGAGGGCGCTGGCCTCGCCCGCTTGGTGCGCGAGCGCTGCGACTTTCTGGTGCGCCTGCCGATGGCGGGCCAAGTCGCCTCGCTCAACGCCGCCGTGGCGGGCAGCATCGCCCTGTATGGCGCTTGGCGCCAGCGCTTTCGGGCGTGAACGATGGGGTATAGGGCTACGTCAAAGATCGATTACCGCGTCAGCCCTCACCCCCCAGCCCCCTCTCCCTGAACGGGAGAGGGGGAGCCGGAAGCGTCCTGCTGAGGAATCTTCCCTCTCCCCTTATGGGAGAGGGGCCGGGGGTGAGGGGCACCAGACGCCGTTGACGCCGCCCTGCGATGGGCATCTGTCACTTGAAGCTTGGGTGGCCCTGCGCTAGAATGGCACCACAAACCTTATGTTGAGGAATGGGGATCGCAAACGGTGCGGGGTTCCGCGCCTGAAGGCAAGCACACTATGAAGCTCAATATGCTCGTCCTGGCTGC
>CAIWXH010000363.1 GCA_903916565.1 uncultured Oscillochloris sp.
GATGATTTCTGCGTCCATAGGTTCAGGTACCGGGTTTCAGCTTTCAGCCCGCAGCAGAAAGCTGTGCGTGGGCCAAAACGGTAAAGGAAGCGAACATTTTAACGATCCCAGAATCATGTCATTATGGCCCTGCCGCCGCCGCAACGTAAGATCTGACCGATCTAGCGGGGTGCTCCCGGCACCCTTGGCCCGTCGGGCTGCGGCTACGCAGGGTGACCGGGCAGTGGCGACGGGCTGCTTGAAAAGATCCGCTTCGCTACCCCCGTGCGAAGCGCGTCACCCCCAGGCGCTCGCCAGCGGCGCGCAGCGTCGCAAGCTTTTTGGCAAAGCAGAAGCGGGCCAGCAGCGGTGCCGTGACCGGGTCGGCGTAGAAGACCGAGGTGGGAATCGCGGCCACGCCCACTTCGCTGACGAGCCAGCGGCAGAACGCGGCGTCATTGGCGAAGCCCGCGCCGCTGATGTCAGCAATCACGAAGTAGCTGCCCTCAGTGGCGAGGGTCGGCAGCCCGGCAGCTTCGAGAACTTGGCACAGCAGCGCGTAGCGCTCGGCGTACGCGGCGCGCAGTTGCGGGTAGTAGTCGCTGGCGAGGGCACCCTCCAGGGCTGTGGCGGCGGCGACTTGCAGGGGCGTCGCGGTGGCGAAGGTGATCCACTGGTGGGCGGCACGCAGGGCGTCAGTCAGGTGCGCTGGCCCAACAGCATAGCCGATCTTCCAACCCGTAACGCTAAACGTTTTGCCGATGCTGTTGAGCGTCAGCGTCCGTTCCCACATCCCCGGCAAGGTGGCGATGGGCACGTGTGCGGCTGCGCCAAAGACCAGTTGGTCGTAGACCTCGTCGGCGACCACGGTCACATTATGTTCAATGCACAGGGCCGCGATCTGTGCCAACTCGGCGCGGGTGAAGACCTTGCCCGTGGGGTTGTGGGGCGTGTTGAGCAGCAGCAGCCGCGTGCGCGGGGTGAAGGCGGCGGCCAGTTCGGCGGGGTCGAACCACCAGTGCTGGGGATCGGGGATCGGGGCTTGGGGGTCGGGCCGAACCGTCCCGCTCCCTGGTGGGTAAAGCTTTACGAAGCGCGGCACGCCGCCGGCCATCGTAACATCGGGCGCGTAGGCGTCGTAGAACGGCTCGAACATAAGCGCCTCGTCGCCGGGGTCAAGCAGCGCCTGCATCGCGCCAAAGAGCGCCTCGGTGGCACCGCTGGTGATCGTGATCTCGCGGGCGGGGTCTACCTCGCGCCAGCCGTGGGCCTGCCAGGTGGCGGCGATGGCCTCGCGCAGGCGGGGCACGCCCTGGTACGGGGCGTACTGGTTGAGGTCAGCGTCTACGGCGGCAGCGGCGGCGGCCTTCACCCACGCGGGGCCAGCGAAATCGGGGAAGCCCTGGCCCAGGTTGACGGCCCCGCACTGCGCGGCCAGCGCGCTAATCTCGGCGAAGATCGAGGTGCCGAAGCGGCTGACGCGCTCGGCGACACGGGGGGTGCTCATCAGTTACTCCTGCGGCGGGCGCTTTGTTCTGGTGTGTTATATTCTAATCTGACAGCGGTTATGAACGGCGCAGTTCCCATCCGAGACACCCGCCCGGTGGCTGAACGGGGTACGCAGGCCGCGCAGGCGGCCTCAACCAGCCCGCGAAGGCAGGCTTCGTCAACCAAGCGCCTATGGGGCTTTAGCCCCCCGGTTTCACGACCGCGCTAGGCTTGCCATAGTACCATAAGCGGGCAAAGCGATCTTGTCATTAAACTGTCATGGTAGGAGCGCATATAGCAGCTTGACCCATGTCGTACTATGAGGTCAGGCCCAAAGCGGGCTGCTCGCCCTAGCATGTGTCTGGAAGCCTATGAGTGCGGAACGCATCTGGCTTGACATTCCTGCAACTGCAGCCTACCTGCACCTCCTCAGCGAGTCTATCGCCGAGCTAATCGAACGGGTCGCAGATGTGCCCGAGCCAACCAAGATCACCTATAGTCTGCAGCTTGCCACCCAGGAGATCGGCGCGAACATTGTGCGCCACGCCTACGGCGGCACCGGCGGGCGTATTATTGCCCAGTTGACCATCGCGCATGGCCCACGGCGGCTGGTGATCGAATTGCGCGACTGCGGGACGACCTTCGACCCTACCCTGGTAGTTGCGCCCAACCTTGATGAGGCGCAGATCCACGGCTATGGGCTCTTCCTTGCCCGTGCGCTCCTCGACGAACTGCACTACGAGGCTGGTCCTAGCGAAAACCGCTGGCGTCTCGTCAAGCTCCTTGGGTAGGATCGGTAGATCTGGCCCTCACCGCCACTGGCGGTGAGGGCCATTTGTGCCCCTAGACAGGTGTCGGGTTTCAGGTTTCAGGCCGAACGCAGCAGCAAGCCCTGCGCGTACCCAAACGGTACAGTAGCGACGAACCTTGCTCTACGGTAGCTTGAGGACGGTTCCTGAGAAGATCAGGCTCGGGTTGGGGCCGATCATACCAGCGTTGGCGTTGTAGATCTCGCCCCAGCGGGCGGGGTTGCCATAGGCTTGCTGGGCAATCGACCAGAGGCTGTCGCCCGGCTTGACGGTGTACTGGCCCATGCCCTGGCCCGTCTGGCTACCCGGCGTAACCGTGGTGGGTACGGGCGTGGCGGTGCCGGTGAGTGGGGCGACGGTGGGTACGGGCGTGGCGGTGCCGGTGAGTGGGACGACGGTGGAGGTTACCGCCGTGGTAGGGCCGATGAGCGCGGGCGTGGACGGGATGCTAAACACCTGACCAACGTAGATCCAGGGCGGGTTGGTAATCAGGCTAAGGTTCGCGTTGTAGATCGTCCTCCAGTTCGCGCCATTGCCATAGAAGCGTTCGGCAAGCCCCCAGAGCGTATCGCCGGGCTGCACCGTGTATAGCGTGGTCGCCGGCTGTGCATCAATCACGAGCGCCGGGATGCGTAAGACGGTGTCGGCGGCGATGGCTGCGCTGGCGAGACTTGCGCGCCCTGTGACCTCAGTGGCCTTGGCGGCCACGGTAGCTACCGCGCCAGTGCCCGACGCGGCGCTGGGCGTGCTCACCGCCCGCGCCGTGGCGTCGCGCACCCCCCCCAGCGCGATGACGCCGCCGAGCAGCAAGGCGGCCCCGGTCTGCCACTGGCCCCGCGTCGCCCGGCGCACTGCCACCGTGGCAGGCACACCCTCAGACAGGAGCCGCGCAAGCAAGTGTTCATCAAGCGCACACGCGCCGGTCAGCAGATGCTCTAGCAACTCGGCCTCGCTCATCTGCGCCCCCCAAAGACTGCGCGCCATATTCGCTTCCTTTCTGTCGTGCAGCGTGGTGAAGATCGCCACTGCCTCTCGTCTCTAGATCGGATCGCGTAACCCAGCACGTTGTAGTGTACTATAGCGATCCGTTTCTGGCTAGATACCTACGTGCCTATAGGGCGGTTGCAACGTCGCCTTTTACCCCTCACCCCCGGCCCCTCTCCCGCACGGGGAGAGGGGAGATTCGGCATCAGGAAGTGTTCGGCTCCCCCTCTCCCTGAGCGGGAGAGGGGGCTGGGGGGTGAGGGCTGGCGCGGCAACCGGACTTTGCAATCACTATGGTACCTATAGGGCGGTTGAGGCCGCGCAGGCGACCGTTGACCCCTACCCCTTCTCAGCTATACTGTACCGTCGCTCCTCCTCAATGCTACTGGGTACAAGTTATGGATACTGTCAACAACCTTTCGCATCAGGTGGCCAACCTGCATGTGCGCGAGATGCTGCCGCTCCTGTCGCCGCTTGACCTGAAGGCTCGCCTGCCCCTCACGCCCGCAGCGGCGCAGACGGTGACTGCGGCGCGCGCCGCGATCCGGGGCGTGCTGCGTGGCGATGACCGCCGCCTGCTCGTCGTGATCGGCCCCTGCTCGATCCACGATCCTGCGGCGGCCCTCGATTACGCGCAGCGTCTGGCCCGCCTTCAGCGCGAGCTTGCCAGCCAGCTTGTGATTGTGATGCGCGCCTACCTTGAGAAGCCGCGCACGACGCTCGGCTGGCGCGGTCTGATCAACGACCCCTACCTCGACGGCAGCTTCGATATGAGCGCCGGTCTGACGGTGGCCCGCGAGCTGTTGCTTGAGCTGAACACACTGGGTCTGCCCGTCGCCACCGAGATGCTCGACCCCATCAGCCCCCAGTACCTCGACGACCAGATCAGTCTGGCGACGATTGGGGCGCGTACCACCGAGGCGCAGACCCACCGCGCCCTCGCCAGTGGCGTCTCGATGCCTGTGGGTTTCAAGAATGGCACCGACGGCGGCACCCAGGTCGCCGTCAACGCCTGCGTCTCAGCCGCTGGCGCGCACAGCTTTCTCGGGATCACCGAGGACGGGCGCAGCGCGGTGGTCAAGACGACCGGCAATCCCGACGGCTTCGTCATTCTGCGCGGCGGGCGCCACGAACCCAACTATCAGGAGGAGTATGTCGTTCAGGCTGCCCGCCTGATGCGCGAGGCGAATCTGCACCCAGCCGTGATGATTGACTGTAGCCACGCCAACGCCGAGGGCGATTTCCGCCGCCAGGAGACAGTCTGGTACAAGGTGATTGACCAGATTGTGACGCGGACTTCCCCCATTGTGGGGATGATGGTCGAGAGCAATCTGGTCGAAGGGAAGCAGCCCCTGCTGGCGGATCGCTCGGCCCTGAAATATGGCCTCTCGCTCACCGATGGCTGCATCGGCTGGGAGACCACCGAGCGGCTGCTGGTCGAGACGCATCACGCCCTCGACCGACGGTAGCCAAGGGTTCAGGTGCCCGGTTTCAGGTTTCAGGCCGAACACAGCCGTACACGAATAGGTCACGCATGCGTGACCTATTCGCGTAGGGGGTTCGCGCATCCATGCCAAAGGCCGCCGCTCAGATGAGCGACGGCCTTGATTTTGGTGGAGCATAGCGGGGTCGAACCGCTGACCTCAACACTGCCAGTGTTGCGCTCTCCCAACTGAGCTAATGCCCCAAATGTGATGTGGTGGAGGTGAGGAGGCTCGAACTCCTGACCTCGACAGTGCGATTGTCGCGCTCTCCCAAACTGAGCTACACCCCCACGCGCACGGGGCGGAGTATAGCATCTCGTTGGGGGGTTGTCAAATTGACCGACGGCTGCCCCTTGCAACCACCCACGAGGGACGAACGAGCAGCAGTTCTAGCGTCGCCGCAGCCAGCCCACGCCGAGGGCGCTGATGATCACGACGCAGATGCCGCCGACTGCCACAAGCAGCCACGGGATGTCGAACTCGGCACTGCTGACCGGCGCGGCGGTCGCCGTGACGGGCGTGCCGGGGCCAAGGGCGGCGAGATCTTCGCTGGCGCTTGCCAGGGGTGTCGTGCGCGAGCAGAGCGAGGTGCGGAGCTGGCCCGCCTCGGCGCTGGCGTAGACCAGATACTGCTCGCCGCGTACAAACTCGTAGCCGCAATTGGCGCTGCCGCTCGCCGTGGCAAGCGTCACCTGCGCCCCCGTTGGCCCCTTCCAGGTCTGCTGCACCTCAAAGGTGACGAGCAGAGTCGCACCGCTGGCGTCCGTGGCCCCAAACCCGCTGACCGTCCCGACGAAGACGGCCATGGCGCTCGTGCGGGCCGCCAGCGGCGCGGGCTGCGGCGCACACGAGCAGGCATAGGTGGGCGCTGGTTGGGCGATCAGGGTGAACAGGATTACGAGGGCCAGGGCGTAAATAGAGCGCATGATGCGGCTCCTTAGGCATGTTTCAAACCAGCTTGACAGTTTGGGGACAACTCCACAACTCCACAACTCCACAACTCCACAACTCCACAACTCCACAGCTCTACACAAGCGTTTGTAGAGCTGTGGAGCTGTGGAGCTGTGGTTATGCTGAAATGGTCGATTCTGAACCCTGGTCTTACGCAAGCTGCCGCCACACCATCGCCCCGGCGGCGGGCAGCCCGACGAGGGGCAGATGGCCGCCTTGCACCGTGGCCTCGGCACCGCTCAACAAGTCGCGCAGGCGGGCACCGTCGGGCAGGCCCGCGTGGCGCACCGGCAAGGCCCGCAGCCCGTCGTCGGCGCGACGGGCGACAATCACCAGGCGCTCTTCGGGGGCTTCACGCTGATAGGCCAGCGTGTCGCCCGCCGCGTACAGCGTCTGGAAGCCGCCCCAGCGCAGCGCGGGCGCCGCGCGGCGCAGCCGGGCTAGGCGCTGGAACCAGCCGCGCAACTCGTGATCCCAGCGCGTCGTGTCCCATTCCATACAGCGGCGGCAGTCCGGGTCGTTCCCGCCCTCCATCCCCAGTTCGTCGCCATAGTAGACGCACGGCACGCCGGGGTAGGTAAAAAGCAGCGCGGCGGCGACGCGCACGTGCTGCACGTCGCCGCCGAGGATCGTGCGGAGCCGGGGCGTGTCGTGGCTGCCCAGCAGATTGAACTGCTGCATCGCGATCTGCCACGGCATCGCGGCGCGAAAGGCCGTCCATTGGGCGACCAGATCTTCGGTGGCGAGCGGGTGCCGGTCAGCCGAGGGCTTGCCCGTCAGTGCGCCTAGCTCGTGGCCGCCGAGCCAGTGCCAGAGCGGGATGGTGAAGCCCCGGTAATTCATTGTGGCGTCTAGCTCGTCGCCTTGCAGATGCGGCGTGCCGTCGAAGAAGTGTTCGCCGAGCAGATAGACGTCGGGATGTTCCACCTTAATCGCCCGCCTGATGCCGCGCCCAAGCTTATGGCCGAGATTGTGCGGCCCCTGACGCCCAAGCATATTCGCCACATCAATGCGCCAGCCGTCAATGGCGTACGGCGCACGCAGCCACTTCCGCATAATCGCCTTGGGGCTGGCGTACATCTGGGCGCGCAGCCGCTCGCTGCGGTAGTCGAGCCGGGGCAGCGAGCTGACGCCGAGCCACGCGGCGTACTCGTGCGGGTGCTTGGTGAAGGTGAAGAACTCCGCCGTCGGGGCGGTTGCGTCGGCCTGGGCGGCGGTAAACCACGGGTGCGTCGCCCCGCAGTGGTTCGGCACAATGTCGAGCATGAGGCGCATGCCGCGCTCATCGAGCGCGGCCCGCAGCGCGACCAGGGCCGCATTGCCGCCGAAGTGCGGGTCTACCTGCTCATAGTCGGCCACATCATATTTGTGGCTGCTGGGTGCCAGAAAAATGGGGTTCAGGTAGAGCGCGTTCACGCCGAGGTCGGCCAGATAGTCGAGGCGCTGCGTGATTCCTTGGAGGTCGCCACCGTAGAATTCGGCGGCGCCATTGGTCTTATCCGGCAACGCGCCCCACGGTCGCGCCACCACCGGCCTGTCGCCCAGCCGATACGCGCCGGTACGCACATTGTTCGTCGGGTCGCCGTCGGCGAAGCGGTCGGGGAAGATCTGGTAGAACACCGTGTCACGCAGCCAGCCCGGCATCTGCATATTGGCAAGCAGCTTGAAGTCGTTGGCGTCGGTGGGATAGTGGTGCGTGACCCCGGCGGCGTTGTACCAGCGGTTGCCGCTATCGGTGACCAGCAAAAAGCGGTAGCCGGTACGCACCATACTCAGCGGCAGCGCGACCGTCCACCAGCGACACACCGCGTCGCCGCCAGCCTGCGCCATCGGCACCAGCGCCTGCTCGCCGTCGGGGCAGGTGCGGAGAAAGATGGCCGCAATTGGCGCCTCGCTGCCGACGCGCAGCCGAAGCGTGGCGGTGGCGCCAACACGCTGCGCTGGTGCGCTGACGTAGCTTGGCGAGCCATCGTGGTGGATCGAGCGCGTCCAGTCAGGCGCCATGGCGGTTTTCCCTTGTGATGCACTTGAGTGGGTGCAAGGGAGGGCACCTGCGCTGGCCTTTGCCCCTCACCCCCGGCCCCTCTCCCTCACGGGGAGAGGGGAGATTCCGCAGCAGGACACTTCCGGCTCCCCCTCTCCCGTTCAGGGAGAGGGGGCTGGGGGGTGAGGGCTGACCGGCGGAGTCCCGTCTGGTCACTCCAGCGCGGCGGCGGCGACAGCGACACGGCTCAGGCTACGCTCGCGGCCCAGGGCCGCCAGCATCTCGAAGAGTGGCGGGGCCACCGTGCGCCCACTCACCGCGACGCGCACGGCCCCAAACAGCGGGCCGACCTTCACCGCAAGCTGCTCGCTCAGGGCGCGCAGGCTCACTTCAAGCGCGCCGACCGACCAGTCGGTCTGCGCGTTGAGCGCGCCGTGGACGGCGCGCAGCATGACAAGCGTCTGCGCTGCGTCCAGCTTCTTGGGGATGAGCAGCGCCGGGTCGTAGCCGTCCGCGCCCGGTCGCAGTTCCTTAAAGAAGAAATCGAGCAACTCGGGCGCTTGGCCCAACTCCTCCAGGCGCTCGTGAACCAGCGGCGTCAGCGTGTGGACGTAGGTCAGCTCATCGTCGGTCGGCGGGTCGGCCACCAGGCCCGCTTTCGCCAGGAAGGGCAGCATGCGCTCGGCCACCTCGCCAGCGGGCAGCTTGCGAATGTAGAGGCCGTTCATGTCACGTAGCTTGTCGGGGTTCCAGCGGGCGCCGCTGGCCTGCACGCGGTCAATCGTGAAGCGCTCGACAAGCTCGTCCAGCGTCATGATCTCCGTCTTATCATCGTAGCTCCAGCCTTGCAGCGCCAGATAATTCGCCATCGCCTCATGCAGATAGCCCCGCTCCCAGAAGCGATTAGTCGCCACATCGTCCTTACGCTTCGAGAGTTTGCCCTTGCCGTCTTGGCGCAGAATCACGGGCAGATGGGCGAAGACCGGCAGTTCCCAGTCCAGAATCTTGTAGAGCAACACGTGGTACGGCGTGGAGGGCACCCATTCTTCGGCGCGCAGCACGTGGGTGATGCCCATCAGGTGATCGTCAATCAGGTGGGCGAAGTGATAGACCGGCATGCCGCTGGCCTTGATCAGCACAATGTCCTGAAGCTGGTCGTGCTGCACGACAATCTCGTTGGCGCCGCGCACCAAATCGTGAAAGCGGGTCGCGCCCTCAAGCGGCGTCTTGAGGCGAATGGTGTAGGGCTTGCCCGTCGCCGCCAGTTCGCGCTGGCGCTCAAGCGGCCAGTCGCGCTCGGCACCGCGAAAGCGGAACGACTTCAGCCCCTTCGCCTCGGCGTCAACGCGCATCTGGGCCAACTCCGCCTCGGTGGTGAAGGACATATACGCCTGGCCCGCCGCCAGCAGTTGGTCGAAGTAGGTCTTGTAGATGCCCTGGTCGCTGCGCTGCGACTGGACATAAGGTGCGTGGGGGCCACCATTGTCTGGCCCTTCGTCCCAGGTGATGCCGACCCAGCGCAGCGAGGCCATAATGTCGTCGTCGGCACCCGCGACAAAGCGTTTTTCGTCGGTGTCTTCGATGCGTAAAATGAATTGGCCGCCGTAGTGGCGGGCGAAGAGCCAGTTGAAGAGGGCGGTACGCACCCCACCAATATGCAGATAGCCCGTTGGGCTGGGGGCGAAGCGTACGCGCACGGGAGCCTTAATCTCGATCATCGGAACCTACTCTCTTAGCCAAGGTTTCAGGGGTCGGGTTTCAGCTTGACCGTTCGTAGTTTGGGCTTTAGCCCATTGCGGCGGCCTATACGCGGCTGAAGCCGCTACTACAAACCACGCAAACCGTAAAGCATTCACGAACCTTGTCTACAGCAAAAACCACTAGGCGCATTATAAGCGAAGCCTCACCGCAGGTGCCCGCTTGCCCGGTGGCTGGAAGCCACGGGCTACGGGGGACGAAGGCCGCCTGCGCGGCCTGCAACAGCCGGCGAAGGCCGGCTTCGTCAACCAAGAGCCGGGGGCTTCAGCGCCCCGGCGGGCGACGTTGCATCAGGCGCTTGCGCCAACAGGGCCATCAGCCCTGGCACATCAGCGGTGACGGTGAAGAGGCCGAGCTGCGCGGGGTGAACGAACCCGGCGGCCACGGCGTGCGTGAAGAAGGCGAGCAGCGGGTCATAGAAGCCGTCGGTGTTGAGGAAGTAGACCGGCTTCTTGTGGTAGCGCAGTTGGCGCAGGGTCAGGGTTTCAACCACCTCTTCGAGCGTGCCGAAGCCGCCAGGGAGCGCCACAAAGCTGTCGCTGCGCTCAAACATGATCCCTTTACGCTCGCGCAGGCTCTCGGTCACAATCAGCTCGCTCACCTCACGCAGGCCATGCTCTTGTTCGAGCAGGGCGCGGGGAATAATCCCGACCACTTCGCCACCGGCAGCGAGCGCGGCGCGGGCGGCCACGCCCATCAGCCCGCCGCCGCCGCCACCATAGACCAAACGCCAGCCACGGGCGGCCACCGCCGCGCCAAAATCGGCGGCGGCCTGGGTGAACGCGGGGCTGACGCCGGGGCTAGACCCGCAGTACAGGCAGATGGAGCGCACGATACAACCTCGTTTCCTCTCAACAGTGCGGAGCGCAATTATACACTGGGGTTTAGCTGTACTTGGTGGTTGCAACGTCCGATTGCCGCGCCAGCCCTCACCCCCCAGCCCCCTCTCCCTGAACGGGAGAGGGGGAGCCGAACGCATCCTAATGCAGAATCTCCCCTCCCCCCGTGAGGGAGAGGGGCCGGGGGTGAGGGGCAAAGGCGACGGTGTATCAGCCCCACATCCCCCCGCAGCCGCCCCGCTCACCCGTTCGCTGTGCTATAATCCGGGTTCAGCATCCCCATCAGGACGGTGGCCCCTCTAGCCTCGGTCTGAATCTGTTCCCGGAGTGATTGGTGGCAGCTCGTCCCTTCCTGAAATGGGCCGGTGGCAAGGGCCAACTGTTGCCCGCGCTGACCAGCCGCATGCCAACGAACTTCCGCCGCTACCACGAGCCATTCCTCGGTGGTGGGGCGCTCTTTTTTTACCTCTGGAATAGCGGGCGACTCGCTCGTGGCGCGGTTCTCAGCGACGATAACCCCGAGCTGGTTGAGTGCTATCAGGCGGTGCGTAACAGCGTCGAGGATCTCATTGGGCTGCTGCTCGATCTGCGCCCGCGCCTCGGCGACAAAGAGTTTTTCTACGCGATCCGGGACTGGGATCGCCACCCCGACTTTCGCCAGCGCCCCTTGGTCGAACGCGCCGCCCGTACGATCTTCCTCAATCGCACTTGCTACAATGGCCTCTACCGGCTGAACAATAAGGGTCTGTTCAACGCGCCTTTCGGCTACTACAAGAACCCGCTTATCGTTGATGTTGCGAATATGCGCGAGGCGAGTCACGCACTTCAGTCGGTCGATCTGCACGTTGGCGACTTCAGCGGTGTCTTGGCCCGCGCTGAACGCTACGACTTCATCTACTTCGATCCGCCCTATGTCCCCGTAAGCGCCACCGCCTCATTTACCGCCTACACCCGCCAAGGTTTCGCCGAGGCCGAGCAGCGCGAGCTGTCCGCTGTCTTTCACACGCTCGCCCGACGCGGCTGCCTCGTCATGCTCAGCAACTCGTTCACCGATCTGGCCCGCACGCTCTACCTTGGACAGCCCGTTCACGAGAGCATCCTCGCCAGTCGCAAGATTAACTGCGATGGGCGCAAGCGCGGGGTGATCGAGGAGCTGATTGTCTGTAGCTACGCCCTTCACCGCAACGGCGTGACGCCGTAGCCGCGTCCACAGGCCACGAATACGCGAATGAGCCGTGCCCGGTGGCTGAAGCCACGGGCTACGCGGTGCGAAGGCCGCCTGCGCGGCCTGGGTAGCCTGCGAAGGCAGGCTTCGTAACCGTAGCCGGGGGCTTCAGCCCCCCGGCGAGCGACTACGCTGAGATTGCGCTATGCGTATCTTCGTGGCCTATTCGTGTACGGCGCGGCATGGCCTTATGAAAGGTATTGGTGCTAAAATGCCGCTGCTAACCATTACGTTAAGCCGGGAGCGACGCTGTGGATACTAAACACCGTGATCAGCACGGCAAGCCCCTCTACACCAATCAGCTTGTCAATGAGGCTAGTCCGTACCTGACGGCCCACGCCCATAATCCGGTTGATTGGCATCCCTGGGGCGAGGCCGCCTTGCAGCTTGCCAAGGATCTCGATAAGCCGCTGTTGATCTCCATCGGCTATCGTAGCTGCCATTGGTGCGGCGTTCAAGCTGCCGAGAGTTTCGACGATGAGGCTATCGCCGCCATCCAGAATGCGCTTTTCGTCAATATCAAGGTTGACCGCGAGGAGCGCCCTGATCTCGATAGTATCTATATGGCGGCGGTGCAGACGCTGACGGGGCGGGGCGGCTGGCCGCTCAATGTCTTTTGCCTGCCCGACGGCACGCCCTTCTTCGGCGGCACCTATTTCCCCCCCGAGGCGAAGGCCGCACGCTACCACTTGCCCAGTTGGCAACAGGTGCTGGAATCCGTCGCCGAGACCTACCAGACCCGCCGCGATGATGTGGCGCAGGCGGGCCGCGAGTTGGTCGCACATATCAGCCGCAGTGTCGCGGTCAGCGACGCTGGGGCCGTCGCACCGCTGGCGACAATCCTTGACAGCGCCGTCACGACCTTGGCAACGCAGCACGATGCCGACGAGGGCGGCTTCGGCGGGGCACC
>CAIWXH010000364.1 GCA_903916565.1 uncultured Oscillochloris sp.
CATCCGTGATTACGGCGCAAACACCCGATAGTTC
Source organism: uncultured Oscillochloris sp. (assembly GCA_903916565.1). GTDB lineage: Bacteria > Chloroflexota > Chloroflexia > Chloroflexales > Chloroflexaceae > CAIWXH01. Next base: position 35 of record CAIWXH010000364.1, read on the forward strand.
AGATTTCTGAATGGCCCATCAAGCTCCTCGAACTGCTCAAGCAGGAAGCGGTCGGCGTCGTCAATGCGGGCGCGGCGGGCGATGCTTGCCAACTGGGCAAAGCGGGTCAGGTAGATGCGCCAGGGTGTCGTGTGATCGTCGCCAGGATCCCCGGCGCTCAACAGCGCCGACCAGTCGCTCGTCTGGGCCAGCATCAGCTCGCGGGCAGCCTGATTGAGCGCCCGCTCGTGGGCGGCCTGGGCGCTCGGGTAGAGGCTCGCCAGATGCACCATCTGGGCCTCGGCCCCGTGAATGGCCTGCCAGTACTCCTCGGCGACGGCACCTTGCCAGCCGCCGTGGCCGCCTGCCGCCCACGAACCCTCGCCCAGGGTGATGGTTTCGTGGGGCTTATGCGCCCGCAGATACGTGCCCGGCGTCGTCAGGGTCAGCCCGCCGTGGGTCGCGCAGAGCGTCAGGACGGCCTGGAGCCATGTGGTGCCCTCGACCCAACGCGGCCCAATCTGACCGGCGTCAAGCAGCACTAGCAGCAGATCGTTGGTGGGGCGGCGGGCCGCCTCGGCCACCAGCGCCATTGTGAAGTGGGTCGCGTGATCCTGGGCACGCCGCAGCGCGTGGTAGGGGTCGTAGGGCTGGCCGCTTTGGGCCAGATAGCCCCTGGGGTCGTTCGGGTCGCGGTAGAGCGGGTCGCCGGGGTAGCCCAACTCGGGCGACCAGACGTGGCGGGCGATGGCTTCATCGGGAAAGATGACGGCGAGGCGGCGGGGCAGCGCCCAGAGCGGGCGGGGCTGCTGGTCGGGCGGCAGACTGCTTGGGTCGGCCACGACATAGCGCAGGCCCACCTCGGCGACGATCTGCTCGATGCCGGGGCGCCAGCCGCAGCCCGGTAGCCAGAGACCCTCGGGGCGACCAAGGTGGCGGGTCGTGTGCAGAAGCCCTTGCTCAATCTGGGCATGCACCGACTCTTCGCGGCTGAGCAGCGGCAAGTAGGCGTGGCTCGCCGCGCCAGACAGCGGCTCGATCACGTGGGCGGCGGCCAGTTCACGGATCTTCTGCGGCAACGCCCGGTCGAGGCGCTCGACAAAGGCGTACAGGCGCTTACGCCCCCACTCAAGGTAGAAGCGCTCAAGATAGGCGGCGTGGCGGTCGCCAGCGGCCTCGGCGGCCTGGAGGCCCGCTTGGCGGCGGGCCAGCAGATCTTCCAGCCACAGCACGAAATGTTTTTGCACCACCGGGTCGGCGAGTTGTTCGATGAGCAGTGGCGAGCAGGCGAGCGCGATGTGGGGGGCTAGGCCGGTGCCGTGGAGGTCGGACAGCATCTCGACCAGGGGCAGCAAGCCCTGAGCAATCAGCGTGTGCAGGGCGTCCTCGCCAGCCGGGTGACGTCCGGCCCGGCGCAGGTAGGGCATGTGGGCGATGATGAGAAACGCAACGTGCATGTGGGCCTTAGACAAGGGTTCAGGTGCCAGGGTTCAGGTGCCAGGCCGAACGCAGCAGGAAGCCCTGCGCGTGCCCAAACGATACAGCATCCACGAACTTTGTCTTACGGGTAGGGCCGACTGGTAGGCGTCACAACCGTGGGTGAGCTCAGAATGGGCGTCACAACCGTGGACAAGCTAAGAATGGGCGTCACGACGACGGGCGAGCCAAGCAGCGGCGTATCTTCAGTTTGCGTGATCGTCGGCGGCGCGGAGGTGTTGGTCGGCGGCGCGGAGGTGCTGGTCGGTGGTGCGGAGGTGCTGGTCGGCGGCGCGGAGGTGCTGGTCGGCGGCGCGGAGGTGCTGGTCGGCGGCGCGGGCACCAGCGTGGGCGGTGCCGGGGCGAGGGTGGGCGGCACCTCAGGGACGGCTGGTTCGCTCGGGGCGGTGGGTAGTACGAGCGTGGGTGGAACCGCTGGGAACATCGTTGCCACCAGGCCGGACTGGGTAGGCGATGGCTCGACCGTAGGCACGACAAGCGTAGGCGTCACGAGCGTAAAGGGCACGCTTGCGGTCGGCGTATTTCGCCCCGAGTTGGCCAACCCTTGGGTCACGGCGAACAGCAAGGCTAGAGTTACGGTCACCAGCAGGCCGCCGATGATCAGCAGCGGGAGCGGGCTTGCCGCGCTGGTGGCTCTGCCGATGAGCGGGCGCGGTGGCACCTGGGGGCGCGGGCCACTGCTGATGGGCGGGCGCTGGGGGAGTGTTTGCGCGCGCGGGCCGGGGACTGGTAGCGGGGCGGCGAACGGCTCGCTGTGGGTGGGCTGCGCGGCGCTGCTCGGTGCGGGCCAACTCGGCTGAGCCTGTGGGCGCGGCGACGGGATGGGCAATGGGCTGGGGGGGGTTGGAGCCACGCCCGCAGGGTCGGCCAAGCTCGCCAGTTGCTCGCGGGTCGCCACAGGGGTGCCGTAGCGCTCTGCCACCATGCGTAGGGCAGCGATGAGGTCGCTGCCAGTGGGGTAGCGGCGCTCGGGGCGCTTGGCGAGGGCGCGCACCAGCACCTCGTCGAGCTCGCCGGGGAGGTGGGCGAGGACGCTGGTGGGCGGGGGCGGGGGCAGTTGCGCGTGTGCCACGATCAACTGGGGCGTCCCGCCGGCGAAGGGCACGCGGCCAGTGATGATCTCGTAGGCGACCACCGCCAGTGAGTAGAGATCGCTACGCCCATCAACGCGCTGCGACTCGGCCTGCTCGGGCGAGATATACTCGGGCGTGCCCATAAAGACGCCGGTGCGGGTCAGCCGGTCGCCGTCGGAGTCAGCGGTCTGGGCGATGCCGAAATCGGTGATCAGCACGCGACCGTCGTGGTCGATCAGGATGTTGTGGGGCTTGATGTCGCGATGCACCGCGCCCTGGGCGTGGGCGTAGTCGAGCGCGCGCGCCACCGGGTCAAGCAGGCTTACGGCATAGCCGAGGCCGAGGGTCGTACGCTCCTCGATGATCGCGTGGAGGCTGCGCCCGCTGACCAGTTCCATCGCAATGTAATGCAGATCGTCCTGCTCGCCGACATCATAAATGGTGACGATGGCGGGGTGGCGCAGATTCGCTGCGGTGGTCGCCTCGCGCTCGAAGCGGCGCACAAACTCTTCATCGAGGCTAAGCTGGGCGGCCAACACCTTGATCGCCACTTGGCGTTGCAGCAGCGTGTCAAGGGCACTGTAGACCCGCGCCATCCCGCCGCGACCCAGCTCGGCGCGAAGCTCGTAGCGCCCCAGCCGGCGTCCGATCAGGCTTGTCACAGCGTCCTCGATTTACGTTGGCGCGAGTTTGTCTCGACGTGGCGGAAGCATGTATCCAGGAAGAATGACCTAGCCGATTGCGCTGGGGAAGGCTACGGCTTGTGCAGCCCAGGGTTGCCTGAAGCGTATTCTAGCACACCAGCGCCCCTAGCGTATCGGCCAGGGGCGCTGGTGGCTGGCGGTTGCAATGTCGCTCACCGGGGGGCTTTGCGGCTTTGCGGCTTTGCGTGAGCTTGCCCTAACGTTGTTCAGCTACCGCCCCAGCAAGCGCTCGTAGAGCGCCCGAAACCCCGCGCCAAGCTGGTCGTAGCCAAAGCTCGTCGCCACCTTCTCGCGCCCGTGCTCACCGAAGCGGCGGCGCAGCGCCGCATCTTCGCCCAGGGCGCGCACCCGCTCGGCGTAGCCGCGCACATCGTCGCGGGCCACCAAAAAGCCGTTGAGTCCGTCGTCCACGACTTCGGGCAGCGCACTGGCGTTGGTCGTCACCACGGGGCGCCCGCAGGCCAGCGCCTCGGCGGGCGCGATGCCGAAGCCCTCTAGGCGCGAGGGAAAGAGTAGGATGTCGCAGCTCTGGTAGGCCGCCACCAGCCCCTCACGGTCGGGTGAGCCGATGGGCACCATGCGCGGATGCGGCGGCGCGGTCGCTGGCCCCTGAAAGCCGCCGGTATAGTAGAGTACATAGTCGGTCGGCAGCAGGTGCATAATCTGTGGCAGCAACTCGAAGCCCTTGCGGCGCGTGCGATTGCCGACAAACAGCAGCCGGATGCGCCCATCGCTCGGCGGCAGCCCATCGTCGCGCCGGGCCAGTCCCGGCGTCGGCACAAACACAGCGGTGTCGATACCGTCGAAGATGAGCGTGCTGTCGGCCCGCCCGTAGGTCTGCTCAACCTGCCGCTGGGTGAAGCGACTCACACAGACCACCGCGTCGGCGTCGGCGACCGAGAGGCCGTCGTAGCGCGCTTCGACCAGCCGATAGAAGAGCCGCTGGGCGAACGAGCTGTACGGCTGCAAGTCGGGGTCAGTGGTTAGGTGGTGAACCGTGGTGACGACTGGTAGCCCGGTGCCCTTGAGGCTGAAGGCGACCCGCGAGCGGCCCTGGAGTACATCGAAGCTGCGCCACCAGCCGTCGGGCATGGCCCGTGGAATCAGGGCGGGCAGAAAGTTGTAGACCTCGGGCAGCCGCAGCAGTTCGGGCCGCAGACCCGCCCGCCGCACGGCGCGGGCGATGTTCTGGATGCCGAAGTCTACGCCGCCGCGCCCGACGGGTGAAAGGTAGAGGGGGCGAATTGACACGTTGGGGCGTCCCTTGTTGTTGTTCGGGGCATGTGAAAGTGGACAATTGGAAGAGGAAAGTGGACAGTTGAAAGAGGAAAGTGGACAATCGCGGTTATTGAATTTGGACAGCAAAACTGGCCGCGCCACGTCCTCTTGGCGGGAGAAGCGTTGACCAGCCGGTGGCTCTTCCACCAAAAGGCTTTACACATTCCGGCAACGTGTACGAGCATCCGTGGCACCTACGAACGATCCTTCCTCACCGTACCGCGCAGAAGGTGCGCGTCCCATAATAGCGCACAAACACCCGATTGACATGCTCTTCTGTGTGACCCCTTCTCTGGTTGACCGGCGACCCGGTCAGCCGGTCCACTCCCACGTTGCGGATCGCCTGCAAAAGTGGGGCTACCGGGTCTGGGACGG
>CAIWXH010000365.1 GCA_903916565.1 uncultured Oscillochloris sp.
ATCAGTGTGGTGGCGGGCATCGCCAGCGTCGTGCTGATCGTCGGGTAGAGGACGGTCAAAAAGTTATGGTCGAGCGCGGTGTCCGCCGGTTCAAGCTCTAGACGCCACTCGCCATAGGGGAGCGTGTCATAGCTGGTGACGGGCCGGGGCTGCGGTTCCGTCGCCAACCAGTGCCAATCGTAGCGTTGGCCGAACACCCAAAAGGCTTGCTCACCGCGACCTCCCACGACCCGCAGGTTGTGACTGGTCGGTGCCAAGACCTTCATGAACAGCTTGCCATTTCCCGCAAGCGCTACGGCCTCCGTCGCATTGGCATAGAGCGTCTCGCCGGGCGAGACCACCTGCGGCGTGCCGCTCACGGTGGGCGCATTGAGCGTATGGAAGAGCAGTTTCGTGTTCGAGAGGCTGAGGCTCGCCGAGACGACGCCCACGCGGTCATACAACACCACGAAGTCATTGCTCAGCGCCACCGTTGGCGAGAGCGGTCGCAGGTAGACGAGTTCGCGTTGGAAGCGAGAAACCTTGGGGCCGTTCGTCGGGTAGCTACTGGTCTGGGCGTAGGTCGGATTATTGTACGCTTTCGTTGCGTCGCCGAGGGCATACGCATAGAGTGCTGCGTCTTCATGATGCAGCAGGTCACCCGTATCATATTGTTGCGCGTATTGGTCCCAATAGGTGACGGAGTCAGGGGAGCGGCTGGCTGGGGCGACGGTGCGCTGTCCGCCGTCGTTGGCAACCGCGCCTGCGCGCACGCTGGTGAAGTTTTCGAGCGGGTTGTAGACCACGAGCGTGTTGTGCGCGATGGTTCGCACGTAGTAGTTGACATCGTGGAACGATAAGCCGTTACCGCTGTAGACGCCGCTATCGAGGGCTAAGTCAGCGCATTTCCACAGCGTAAAGGCGTTCTGGTCATAGTGTTGGTGATAGGTGAAATGGTCGCCCGCACGAAATGTGAGGTAGGTGGCGCACGGGTCGGTATCGGCGGCGCCACTTGGCCAGCCAGAACGCCAGATGACTTGGCCGAGTGCGGGGGCAACGTTGGTCACGCGGGTTGGTGCGACCGGGGTCACGCTAGGGTCGTTCCAGAGAAATTCCAGGTAGCGTTGGAAGGTCGCAGACTTGTTGATCGGTGCGGTGGTGAGATAGGCTTGGAGCTGTTGGGCACGGGGATCGGTGGGGAACGTATGGGCCAGCAAGAGGCTCATGATGCGCTGGTAGTTGCCGAGGCTGCCCCGGTGCCGCTCCGCATCGCCCAGCGAAAGGTACGGATGAAACTGGTAGCCCCATTCATTATCCACCCCAGGATAATTTTGCAAGAGGAGATACCCCAGCCGTTCGCTAAACCACGCGCTAGATTGAAAGAGGTTCTCGCCGGTCGCGCTCCGCCAAGCCGTCAAGGCCAACATTCGATTAGGATTTGCAATCCAATCATAGACGGTGCCTTCGGGCCACGCGCCGCCCGTCGCAATCCGGTCGATGGCCGCGAGATCGTATTGCCCGATGCGCGTTTGCCGATACTCATCCAACCATTCCTCAGCACGCGGGTTATCGCCTGCGGTTGCGAGGCCGATCAGCGCAAAGGCATACGAGTAGTTCGGCCAGTAGTTCCCCCAACCCGGTTGGGCATCGGTGAAGTGGGTCGGCGAGGCCCATTTCTGCTTGTCGCCCCACGCATTGAAGTAGGCCAACATATTCGTGCGTGTCACTGGGGTCATCTGCGGATAGCACCAGTCGTAGACCAGCGCGATTTCACCGGCGCCGCTGTTGAGGGTGTAGGTGGTGTCGGCGTCGCGCTGCAGCTCGGCGATGTGCATGGCCTGGGCGCACGCACTCGCCTGCCCCGTCACCAAGCCCACCAGCGCACTGCCCTCCATCACATTATTCCAATCATTGACATCATAGCTGCCAGTGGCTTGGGTTTGCAGTTGCGTCCAGCGCGGGTTGGTCTGCACCGCGCGGGCCTGAAGGGCTGGCAGATCGTTGGCCGTTACGTAGAGGCGTGGGTGGCTTGGCGGGATATTCCACAGGTGCAACGCGACCTGATCGGTGGCCCGCTCGCCAAGGTCATTGGTGACGACCAACTCCACCACCCACTCTCCGGCGACATCCGGCTGAAACAGCGCGTGCGCGGTATGCAGCGGGAGCGTCCCGGTGAGGGTCGAGCCATATGCAGCCTGCACGACGCGCCATGCATACGTGAGCGTTGCGTCGTTGCCGCCCGGTCGGTCGTGGCTGGCTGAAGCATCTAACGCGATGGTGCCGCCCGTCCAATCCCACCGTTTTTGGTCAGCGCCCGCATTGGCATAGGGCACATCCGGGTTGTACGTCAGCAGCAAGGTGGGGCGCTGGCTTGTCGTGGTGGCCTGACTGGAGGCAAAACCGCGATAGTAACAATTGGTCGCCGCATAGCCCGTGACTTCCCGCAGGGTAAGCCCATAGTTGGGATCATCGCCGTGGATCCAAGCGCGTGCCAGCGCCGTCACATCCCAGCTATACCAACCGGCGTTCACCACATCGGCATAACTTTCAATCGTTGGCGCATAATCGACATTCGCCGCCAGCCCCCGTGCGCCCCACGGCACATTGGTTCCGCCGCTGTTCGCGAGAAAGGCGTAATCGCCCGTCGCCCCGTGTGCGCCGACCGTCGTTGTAATTTGGCCCGAGACTTGGGTGCCTTCGTCCCAATCCCGGAGCAGCCGCGCAAGGTTGATGCGGCGGGCCTCCACCCCCGGTTGGGTACACGTACCCCCGCCGGGCGTGTTGTTATAGAGCATCAGCGTCGCCGAAACCACCAAGCTGTTGGTTGGGATGCTGGTCAGATCAAACTGGAACAGCGGCACTTCACTGTTGCTATAGGAGACTTGCGCCTCCCCATGTTGCCCGTAGTTCAACGTAGATTGTGGCGGGTTGCCCCATGTGGCCCGGCTCACAAAGGTATCGCGCACGCCGGTATAGCCGTTCAGCCCTTGTTGAAAGATCGCCTGTTGCACTGCCGCCGTACGCACCGGCACCGTATCTGGCGGTGTCTGTGCATCCACCGCAGGGGCCGCCCAAAGACGCAAACCACCCAGCACCAAGAGCACCACCGCCAGCCAAGTACTAGAACCGACCCATTGAGCGAGAAAGCATCTTCGCATAGGATTCTCCAAGCGTTGCTTATCCTTGCATCCGTCGGGCAGCGGCAGCAGGCCCGCGTGGGGGCGCGGGTTCCGCCGCGTCCGACGCCAGGGTGACCGGTGAGCCTTAACAGAAAGCGCCCCGGTCATGAATGACTGAGGCGCTTTCTGTGTAGCGAGCTACGTTATTCACTTATTGGCTGGGGCACAGGGACTCGAACCCCAACTACCTGATTCAGAGTCAGGCGTTCTACCGTTAAACTATGCCCCAAGGAACAAAGTGAGCTGGTGCCGAAAGCGGGATTTGAACCCGCACGAGGTTGCCCTCACTACGCCCTGAACGTAGCGCGTCTGCCAATTCCGCCACTTCGGCACGTGCGTAACTTCCCAACGCGGCGAATAATACTATGCCTCAGCCGATCTGTCAAATTGGCGTAAAAACGCACCGCCCGCTACGCTTCGTCGCCAAGGCTGAGCCAGATCTGGTAGGCGACGCTCTTCTGCACGCCAAGCTCGTGGGCGACGGCGCGGGCCGCCGCGCTGCCATTCTGGCCTTGCGCCCGCAGCACACGCAGGCGACGGGCAATCTCGGCCTCATTCGGCGGCACCAGCGCCTCGACCGGCACCTGGATGCGGTTGCGGTCGCGCTTGCGCTCATTGACGACCTGCTGGCCCTCAATCACCAGCGTGTATTCGCCACGCGGGCTATGGGTGCTGAAGTGGCTCACCAGTTCGGACAGCGTGCCGCGCCGCAGATCCTCGAAGCGCTTGGTCAGATCTTTCGCCACCACAATCCGCCGGTCGCCCAACACGGCCAGCACGTCGCCAAGCGAGTCGAGCAGGCGGTGAGGTGCCTCGAAGCAGACCAGGGTCAGCGCCAAGTCGGCCATATCGGCGAGCAGCGCCCGCCGCTCGATGCTGCGGCGGGGCAAAAAGCCCACGTAGGCGAAGCGCTCGGTGGGCAGCCCCGAGGCGACCAGCGCCGCCACCGGCGCACTCGGCCCTGGCACCGGCGTCACGGGGAAACCGGCGGCGATGCAGGCGCCCACCAGCTCGAAGCCGGGGTCTGACAGGGCCGGCGTGCCCGCATCTGAGACCAGGGCCACATCACCGCTGGCGAGCGCGGTCAGGATTTCGTCGAGACGAGCCAGCTTGTTAAACTCGTGGTACGAGATGCAGGGCGTCTTGATCTGGTAGTGGTCGAGCAGCGTGCGCGTGTGGCGGGTGTCCTCGGCGGCGATCAGCCGCGCCTCGCGCAGCACGCGCAGCGCCCGCAGCGTAATATCTTCCAAATTGCCAATCGGCGTGGCGACAATGTACAGTGTGCTCATAGCCAGCGGCGGGCCTCAGCGTTCAGCCCGCAGCCTTGCCCTCCAATAGTCCAGTAGCTCCTCGACCATCGCCGCGACTCCAATTGTCGGTGCCCAGCCGGTGGCGGCGCGCAGCTTGGCGTTATCGCCCAGCAGAATCGGCTCGTCGCTGGGGCGAAGCCGCGCCGGGTCAACCTGCACCTCAATCGGCACGCGGGCGCGCTCGACGACCAGTTGCACGATGTCGCCGATGCGGGTGGCATGCCCCGAGCAAAGGTTGTAGACCTCGCCTGGCTCTCCGCGCTCGATCAGCAGCCAAAGCGCACGGGCGACATCACGGGTATGCGTAAAGTCACGGCGCGGCTCAAGGTTGCCGACCCGCAGCACCGGCGCTTGCTGGCCCGCCTCAATCGCCGCCGCCTGCTGGCAGAAGGTCTGGATGGCGCAGCGGTCGCCCTGGCGTGGGCCGACATGGTTGAACGAGCGGGTCACGACGACGTGCAGGCCAAAATTGTCGTGATACTGGAGGCCCGTCAGCTCGGCGGCCACTTTGCTGACCCCGTAGGGGCTGCTGGGGCGCATCGGGTGCCCTTCGCCAATCGGCACCTCGTCGGGGCGCACGACGCCGTACTGTGCGCTGGTGCCTGCAATATGCACCCGCGCTGTCGGCGTGTGGCGCCGCACCGCTTCAAGCAGATTGAGCGTCCCCTCGACATTGGTACGCATCGTGTGGACGGGCGCCTCCCACGAAGCGCTGGGGTAGCTTTGCGCCGCTAGGTGAAAGATGCGCTCGGGTGCCGCCGCAGCGACGGCCCGATCCACCGCGAAGGGGTCTTCGATGTCACCCTCGTGAATGGTGACGCGCCCCAACAGGTGGGCAATCGGGCGCGGGTCGCTGCGCCAGCGCTTGAAGGCATGGAGTTCAAGGCCGGGGATGGTCAACAAATGGTCAGCCAGAAAGCTGCCGACGGGGCCAGTCAGGCCAGTGATCAAGACGCGCACAAGCCCTCCATAAGGCGCTGTGGAGGTGGGGAGATGGGGCGATGGGGAGCGATCATCCACCTCGCCACCTCCCCACCTCTTCACCTCTCCACTTAATTCAGGGGGGGCACGATCATGGTCGCGATAAGATTCCCCTGGCCGTCGCGCAACTCGGCCCGGTCGCCGACCCGCCAGACAATATCCGCCTGACCCCAGTAGAGGCTCGTGGCGTCGTTGGTGCCAGCACCCGAGTAGACGGAGACATTCGTACTTCGCCCCAGCGTGTAGCCGGGGAAGGTGAAGTCCGTGACAGCGCCAGCGCGTGTGACGTTGACCAGACGCCAGCCAGTGAGGTTGAATGAGAGCGTACTCGCGTTGTGGATGAGCGCATACTCACTGGCGTCGGGGAAAAGCGGGTCGTACAGCTCAACGGACTCGATGGTGACGGCGCTCGCTGAGGATGGCGTGGCGGTGAGGCTCGGCGTGGTGGTGGCTGTAGCGATGCTGGCGGTCGTGCTGGCGGGCGCAGTGCTGGCGGGCGTCGCGCTGGCGGGCGTCGCGCTGGCGCTCCCAGTTTGGCTGCCGACCGTAGCCGTTGGCGTACCGACAGGCCGGATCGTCGCGGTGCGCGTTGGCGTGGCGTTCACCATGGCCTGGGTGGGTACACCCACCGCCGTGGGGCGCACGGTAGACGCGGGGGCCGCACGGGTTGGCTGGGGCGTGGTGCCCGCGAGGGTCGCGGTCGGCGTGAGGTCGCCGCCAACTGCGACCTCCACAAAGCAGGTGAAGCTCCCGACCAGCGCGTGGCTCGTACGCAGGCGCACCTCGACCGGGTAGGCACCGGGGCGCTCGTGGGCGCGCAGGGGCAGCCGGTAGTGACCAGCCCTGTCGGTGAGGCCACCGCCGATGGGGCGCCCCCGCAGATAGGCCAGCACCGCCTCGCCGGGGGGGGCCTGACCTTCTAGCAGAATCGTTTGGCTGTTGGGGCAGGCGATGGGCGTCGGATCAGCGGCGCGCAGCGGCGTGGTATAAAGCAAAAAGCCGCCGATGACGGCGGCAAGCAGTGCGATAACGATGGAAGCGCGGTTCCTCAATAGCTACCTGGGAACGTGGCACCAACCAGAGATCCAGCGGGATGTTTGGTGGGCGATAGTGGATTCGAACCACCGACCTCCACGATGTCAACGTGGCGCTCTAACCAACTGAGCTAACCGCCCACACGTCGGCTATGCTACCATTGAAGTGAACCCCTGTCAAATTGCTGATTATCGTCAGCATGGCGATTGCAAAGGCGTGCTACGGCCCGCTCGCCCGGTGGCTGAAGCCACGGGCTCGTACCTGCGAAGCCCGCTGAAGCGGGCTGATGAGCCTGCGAAGGCAGGCTTCGCAACATCTAGCCGGGGGCTTCAGCCCCCCGGCGGACGACGTTGCAACCGCCCGACTACCGTAAGGAACATCCATGCTTCAGCGCGTACCCGACGATCTGCGGGCGATCTTGGCGCTGGCCGTTGCGCTGAGCGAGGCGACGGGCGCGCGCCTCTGGCTGGTCGGGGGCGTCGTGCGCGATCTGCTGCTCGCCCGCCCGCTTAGCCGTGACCTCGATCTGACGGTTGAGGGCGCGGTCGCCCCGCTCGCCGAGGCGCTCGCCGCCGCGACCGGGGGCCGGGTGGTCGCCACGCACGCGCCCTTCGAGACGGCAACCGTCGCGGTGCCCGGCGCGGCAGGCCAAGCGCCCACTGTGGTTGACCTGGCCCGCGCCCGCGTCGAGCGCTACCCGCGCCCCGCCGCGCTGCCCGAGGTGACCCCCGCGCCAATTGAGGCCGATCTGGCCCGCCGTGACTTCAGCATCAACGCGCTGGCGCTAGAGTTGTGTCGGGCCGACGGCGAGCTACGGGCCGGGCGCTTGCTTGACCGCTTTGGGGGCCAAGCTGACTTGGCGGCGGGCCAGTTGCGCCTGCTGCACCCCACCAGCCTCCGCGATGACCCGACGCGCCTTTTGCGCGGCATTCGGCTGGCGGCCCGCCTGGGGCTGACGCCCGAGCCAGACTCGCGTCGCCAGATCGCCACGGCCCTGGCGGCGGGCTATCTGGCGCTGCTGACGCCCGAGCGGGTGCTGGCCGAGCTCTGCCTTGCCCTGGAAGAGCCACGGCCCGATGCGGCCCTGCGGGTCGCCGACGCCTGGGGCGTGACGCCACAGATTATTCCTGGCCTAACTGGGAATGTGCCGCTCGTGGCGCGCTGCGACCGCTTTGCCCACGGGCCAGACGCGAGCGCTGGCCTCGCCGCTGGCCCGCTGGTCTGGGCGGGCCTGCTGCTCTACGACCTCGACGCGACGGCGCTGAGCGCCTTCGCCGCCCGCTACCCCTTGCCCAACGAGAGCGCCGCGCTGCTCCGCCAGATCGCCGCGCTGCGTGCGCTTGCGCCGGAGCTGATTGGGCTGCCGAACAGCGCCCTTGACCGGCGCCTCAGCCCCTTCAGCGTGGCGGCAAGCTCTGTGCTACACTACGCGGAACCGTCGGCCAGGGCGGCCACGGCCCTGTATCTGCAAGCCCTGCGCCCGGCCCGTGCGCCGCTCGATGGCAACGACTTGCGCGCCCTTGGCGTCGCACCTGGGCCAGCCATGGGCCGCCTGCTCAACGAATTACGGGCCGCCACCCTCGACGGCACGGTCACGACTCGCGCTGAAGCTGCGGCCTTCGTGTGCAGTCAGTTGCGTTAGTAATTCGTAAACGAAATCTTTTGACATGTGCCCGACCACACGCGGTTCGCTTCGGCAAGCTCAGCGAACGGACGCTGGCTGAGCTTGTCGAAGCCAGCATCCATACCAGAAGACTTCGTTTCTGATACGTGCGTCGTGTGCTGATGCGCTCGGCCTGAAACCTGGAACCCGGCGCCTGAAACCTTGTCGTAGACTGCCACCCAATTCACCAGCAGAGGAACCACCGATGGACGAGACGCTACAGTTGCTAAAGGAGTTGGCCGAGGCGCCCGGCGTGTCCGGCCAGGAGGAGGCCGTACGCCAAGTGATGCGCCGCCACCTTGAGCCGCTCGGCGAGATTCTTACCGACAATCTGGGCAGCGTCATCGGGCGCAAGGCTGGCCCCAGCGGCGGGCCGAAGGTCGTCCTCGCGGGCCACCTCGACGAGATCGGCTTCATGGTCACCCGGATCACCGACGAGGGCTTTCTGAAGTTCCAGACCATCGGCGGCTGGTGGGAGCAGGTCATGCTCGCCCAGCGGGTCGAGGTCTACACGCGCCAGGGGCCGGTGATCGGCGTGATCGGCTCGAAGCCGCCGCATATTCTCGACCCGGCGGAACGCACGAAGATCGTCGAGAAGAAGGCGATGTTCATTGACATTGGGGCTGCCTCCAAGGCCGAGGCCGAGAGTTGGGGTGTGCGCCCTGGCGACGCGGTTGTGCCCGTCGGCCCCTTCGCCCAGATGCGGAACCCCGATCTGCTGATGTCGAAAGCCTGGGATAATCGCTTCGGCTGCGCCCTGGCTGTCGAGGCGCTGCGCCACCTGCGCGACCAGCCGCACCCCAACATCGTCTACGCCGTTGGGAATGTTCAGGAAGAGGTCGGCCTGCGCGGCGCGATGACGACGACCAACCTCATCCAGCCCGATATTGGCATCGCCCTGGACACCGGCATCGCGGGCGACATGCCTGGGGTGAGTGTGGACGACGCGGCGGGCAAGCTCGGCGGCGGCCCGGTGCTGCTGCTCTACGACGGCTCGCTGATTGCACACACCGGGCTACGCAACCTGGTGATCGAGGTCGCTGAGGCCGCAGGGCTGCCCCTTCAGTTCGATAAAATCGCCGGCGGCGGCACCGACGGCGGGCGCATTCACCTCTTCGGCGCTGGCGTGCCGACGGTCGTGCTGGGCGTGCCCGTGCGCTACATTCACACCCACACGGCGATTATGCACCGCCGCGACTTCGACCAGTCCGTCCAGCTCCTGGTCGCGCTGGTCAAGCGCCTTGATGCCGCGACCGTGGCCCGGCTGAAGAGTTAGCGCTTATAGGACTGGGGGACTGGGGGACTGGGGGACAGGGGGACAGGGGGACAGGGGGACAGGGGGAATCTGTCGCCTTGTCGCCTTGTCGCCTTGTCGCCTTGTCGCCCCGTCGCCCCGTCGCCCCGTCGCCTTGTCGCCTTGTCGCCTTGTCGCCTGGTCGCCTTGTCGCCTTGTCGCCCCGTCGCCTTGTCGCCCCGTCGCCTTGTCCCCTTGTCGCCTTGTCCACCTTGACAGGCATCAGGGCCGGGCAGACAATGGGGGCGCCACTTAACCAGAGTTGATCCTGATCCACCAATTGCTTTGCATAGACATACCCCAAGCGTGAGGAGAACGCTGATGTTCCAGTATAACGAGGATCTCGACGGTAGCCTGACGGGCGACAACCCATTCAACGGCTACGAGATGCTGATGGATGCCTGTAAGACCCTGGAGCCGATCAAGGTGGCGGTCGTCCACCCGTGCGACGACGCCTCGCTGACGAGTGCGATTGATGCGGCAAAGGCGGGCCTGATCATTCCCCTGCTGGTCGGGCCGGTGGCCCGCATCCGCGCCGTTGCCGCGCACGAAGGGATCGACCTGCGGCCCTATCGGATCATTGATGTCGAACACAGCCACGCCGCCGCCGCCAAGTCGGTCGAACTGGTTCGCAGCGGCGAGGCCGAGGCGCTGATGAAGGGCAGCCTCCACACCGACGAACTGCTGGCCGAGGTGGTCAATAAGGTGACGGGGCTACGCACAAATCGGCGCATCAGCCACTGCTTTATTATGGATGTACCGACCTACCCCAAGCCCCTGATTGTGACGGATGGCGCGGTCAATATTGCGCCGGATCTGCGGGCGAAGGCCGACATCTGCCAGAATGCGATTGACCTGGCCCATGTACTCCGCATCAAAACCCCCCGCGTCGCCATCCTCTCGGCGGTCGAGACGGTAACACCTGAGATCCCCTCGACGATTGAGGCGGCGGCGCTCTGCAAAATGGCCGACCGGGGGCAGATCACCGGCGCCTTGCTCGATGGCCCGCTGGCGCTCGACAATGCCATCAGCATGGAGGCCGCCAAAACCAAGAAGATCGTCTCGCTGGTCGCCGGTCAGGCCGACATTCTGCTTGTGCCCGACCTTGAGGCGGGCAATATTCTGGCGAAGCAACTGACCTTTTTGGCCCGCGCCGAGGCGGCAGGCATCGTGCTGGGCGCGCGTGTGCCGATCATCCTGACCAGCCGCGCCGATACGGTCAGGGCGCGGATGGCCTCGTGCGCCGTCGCCGTGCTGCTCGTCCACGACCGCCGCACCAAGCTCACGGCCCCCGCTGTGTGAGGCGTGGTGCAGAATCGGCCATGCCAGCTTGACCGTTGCTCCACAGCTTCACAGCTTCACACCTCCACAGCTTTACACCTCCACGCGATTGTCTGTAGAGCTGTAAAGGTGTGGAGGTGTCACCCAAACGGTCAAGCTGATTTGAACCATGTCTAGCACCTGAACCCTTGTCTAAGGAGCCTCACTGTGGGCCAAGCCATTTTGGTGCTGAATGCTGGCTCATCCAGCCTCAAGTTCACCATGTTCAGCTACGACAGCGACGAGCTGCATGTGCGCTACAGTGGACAGATCGAGGGCATCGGCACGCGGCCCCACTTCAAGGTCAGCGCCAGCGCCGCGCAGATCGTCTACGAGACAAGCTGGGAGAATCCGCCCGTCGGCCAGGGGCACGCCTACGCCTTCGCGCAACTGGCCGACTGGCTCGCCCCCCGGCTCTCCGAGGCCGAGCTGATCGGTGTGGGCCACCGGGTCGTCCACGGCGGGCCAACCTACAGCGCGCCCCTCGTGGTCACCCCCACGGTGCTGCGCCACCTCGAAGCCTTTGTCCAGCTTGCGCCCTTGCACCAGCCAGCCAACCTAGCCTGCATCCGTGCCACGCTGGATTTTCTGCCCGGCATCGCCAACGTCGCCTGCTTCGACACGGCCTTTCACCGCAGCCACCCCCTCGTCGCCGACCGCTACGCCCTGCCCGCCGAATACTACGCCGAGGGCGTGCGCCGCTACGGGTTTCACGGCCTCTCGTATGAGTACATCGCCCGTGCGCTCACGTCCGTCGATCCGGTACTCGCCGCAGGTCATGTGGTGATCGCCCACCTGGGCAACGGCTCAAGCATGTGTGCGCTTAGCGGCGGGCGCAGCCACGACAGCAGCATGGGCTTTACCGCCCTTGACGGGCTGCCGATGGGCACCCGCTGCGGCCAAATTGACCCCGGCGTGCTGCTCTATCTGATGCAGACGAAGGGCATGGGGGTGCAGCAGATCGAGGAACTGCTCTACAAGCGCTCGGGCCTACTTGGCATCTCAGGCGTGAGCATGGACATGCGGAACCTTGAGGCCAGCGCCGACCCACGCGCCGCCGAGGCGATTGACTACTATGTCTTTCGCATCATCCGCGAGACTGGCGCGCTGGCGGCGGCGATGGGCGGCCTCGACGGCCTTGTCTTCACCGCCGGGATCGGCGAACACGCCGCCGCCATCCGCGAACGGGTCTGCCGTGGCCTCGCCTGGCTTGGCCTGCGCTTCGACCCCGAGGCAAACGCCAGCCACGGCCCGCGCATCAGCGTGCCCGGCAGCACAGTCGCAGCCTGGGTCATCCCCACCGACGAGGAGCGCATGATTGCGCTCCATACGCTCAATGTGCTGCGAACGTAGCCAGCGATTGAATCCGGGGGACTAAAGTCCTCGGCTCTTGATCTGCGAAGCCTGCCTTCGCAGGCTATCTAGGCCGCGCAGGCGGCCTTCGCAGGTACTAGCCCGTGGCGTCAGCCACCGGGCGGGCGCGAAACAACCGTTGTAGGATTGCCATAAGACAAGGTTCGCAGATGCTTTACAATTCCGGCCCATGCAGGGCTTCCGGCTGCACTCGGACTGAAACCTGAAACCCGGCACCTGAAACCTTGTCTAAGAGCGTGACTTTTGCGCTATTGTCTTACCCTGCACCACCCTGGTACACTGAAGTACGTCCTAGGTCGTATGCTCAGGCCGAATGCCTATGTCCAGCACTTCCCGCAGGTGTATGGTGTGCCGGCCTCGTGATGTGGCTACATCGCACGGCCCAAACTCGCCGGTCTTTACACAAATTCGTTTTTCTGCACTTGTTTTGACCATCAAAGATCCATCCGTCGGAGGCATTATGAGTACGCAACACCCCACTCACACGCAAACCCGGACGCGCCGTAGGGCCAGACGTGGGCAGTCCATGGTCGAGTACGCGCTAACGCTGGCCCTGCTCGTGTTGGTCGTGCAGGGCACCGTCCGTGTGCTGTTCAATGTCGTCGGCACCTCGCTCGTCAGTGTGCGTAACAGAATTAACACGGCGGACGACCTGACCGCTACCCCTGGGCCATCGCCGACCATCCATCTCCCCCCGCAGCCTGCGACCCTCACCTCGCTGCCCGCGACAGCGACGGTCATCCAGATGTGTACGGTTCCCAACCTGAGCAACCTCCAGTATGTTGCGGCGGTGGCCGAGTGGCTGAACTACGGCTTTAGCCCTGGCACGCTGGCCCAGCCCTCGGGGAAGCCGAACAATATGATTGTCGGCTCGCAAAGCCTGGTGGCGGGCGGTTCGCAGAAGCCCTGTGCCACGACCACCATGACCGTCTACGCGAAGCAGTGTACGGTGCCCAACCTGGTGGGGCAGATCTTCACGGTGGCCCGCGACGGTGCGTGGACCACCAACGA
>CAIWXH010000366.1 GCA_903916565.1 uncultured Oscillochloris sp.
CCGGTGGGGCCAACGATAGCGTCGGCGTGCTGTGCCATCAGACCCAGGAAGTAGGCCCGGTGGCGGGCGCGACTGGCGGCCTGTTCGGCGGTGGGCAGACATGCGTAGTACTCGCTGGCGAACTGGCGCACGAGGGGGTGGAGCGCGTAGCGGTCGGGGCCAACCCGTTGGAGCAGGGCGTGATCGGACAGGGCGGCGAGACTCCGCCCAACCATGCGGTCACGCATCGCGTTGCCCGGCGTACCCCCCATCGCCACAACAACGACCGCTGCTCGGCTGAAGCTCGCAGCAAAGAGCGCACAGTAGGCAAGGATCTGCTGTTGTTTGTCAGGTAGGAGCCGCCAACTGCTTGCAAAGAGGTTGCGGATGCTACGGTGACGCTCCGGCAGATCGCGCAGGTCACTTTCCAGTGCATCCGGGTCGGTCCACACAAGGGCAAGAATCGCAGCGGGATCGAGGTGATCAACCAAGCCTGCGGCCAGCTTTAACGCCAGAGGCAGTCGGTCAAGAGCCTGGCTGATCATACTGATCGTGACAAGATCGGCATCCGTGGGGGTGAAGTCTGGGGCAACCCGCCGTGCCGCCTGCACAAAGAGGCGTATCGCCGGATCGTCCGCATCGGTACTCGTCGCTGGTTCCAGCCCGCCGACTCGCAGAACCTCTTCGTCGAGCAGGTGGAGCGGCACCCGCGAGGTGACGAGGATCCGCAGGTTGGGTGCGGCGTCGCGTAACGTGCCCAGCAGGGGCGCATAGGCCAGCAACGGCTCGAAATTATCGAGTACAAGCAAGACCTCGCGGGCCTTGAGGTGGGTACTCAGAGTGGAAACCGTCACGCAATGTTCGGCGGTCATAGGCAGATGCAGACCCTCGGCGATGGCGGCGACCAGACCGTCCGCGTCGTCGACCGGCACCAGTGACACAAAGAAAATCCCGTCGGTGAATGTGCCACGCTCGGCGGCAGCGGCAGCGAGGGCAAGGCGTGTCTTGCCACTTCCGCCGGGACCGACCAGAGTGAGCAGGCGGCCAACCGGTGCGGTCAACTGTGCGGCAATGTCGGCGAGGGCCGCCGTCCGGCCCATGAGGGGCGTTTCGACGATTGGCACCACGTAGGGTGGCGCAAACCACGTCGCAGGGTTACTGACGCGCAGCCGTGCGGCAAGGGCGGTCGTGTTTGGCTCAGGGATAGCGTCAAGGTCGCGGGCCACGATACGTCGGCAGATCTCGTATTGTGCTAGGGCCGCGCTCCGCTGCCCCGCCGATGCCAGCGCCACCATCAGGCGACGGTGGGCCTCTTCACACCAGGGTTCCAGTTCCAGCCAGTGACGCAGTCGGGTACACGCCTCGTCCCATTCTCCCCGTTGCTCGTGGTGGAATACCAGCATATCAAGCGCCCAGATCGTTTGCGCCCGCAACCGGGCGCTCCACACCGCTTGCCACGCATCGAACGGCGCACTTGCGTTGAATCCCGCCAAGAAATCGCCGCGATAGAGGGCGATGGCCTCGCGCAGCGCGGCGAGGCACGGGCGGCAGACAGATAAGCGGCGGTGGCGATGCGTTCGGGCAGTGGTGACCAAACGGATGAACTGCCGAACATCCAGGTTCAGATCGAGCGCCGGGTTGAGTTGTACCGTCTGGCGGGTGGTCTGGGTAAAGGGGACGGGGAGGGCGGCAGGGATGAGCGCTTGGTCGAGGCGGTAGAGCGCCTGGCGCAGGTTCAGCAGTCCCTTCGCCGTCGGCTCGTCGGGCCAGAGCAGGTCGCCGAGGAGCTTGCGCTCGTGGGGGCGGTCGCCCTCGACCGCGAGGTAGGCCAAGAGGGCGCGCACCCCATTCGAGTAGAACTCCCTCAGAGTCTGGCTGGCGGACTGCACGTGGAAGGTGCCGAGGAGAGCGAGATCAAGGGAAGGCGTCATATTACGGCACATCTGCAATCTAAAATCTGCAATCTGAAACATGCCCAACTCAGCGATTAGTACTACAGTTGTAGTTTGAATTACCCCCCCTAGCCCCCCCGCAAGCGGCATATCTTTACCCAG
>CAIWXH010000367.1 GCA_903916565.1 uncultured Oscillochloris sp.
ATAGCAATCCCATCCGGGTTGTGCAACCGGGGGACTAACGTCCCCGGCTCTGTAGCTGCGAAGCCTGCCTTCGCAGGCTATCCAGGCCGCGCAGGCGGCCTTCGTACCCGTAGCCGGGGACTTCAGTCCCCCGGCAGGCGCGCAACAACCCCTGTAGGATTGCTATAGCAGCTTTACAGTTCTGGCACTTCCAGCGCGTTCTGCTGCGCTTGGCCTGAAACCTGAAACCCGACCCCTGAACTTACCGCGTAAACGTAACCCGCTCCACAGTCACACTATCGAGAAACGCCTCGTCCACCACCACGCCGATGCCAGGGGCCGTGGGCACGCTCAGCGTGCTATCGGGGTTAAGCGTGAAGGGGTTGCGTACGACATCGCGCTGGAAGTAGCGCTCGCTGGCGCTGATGTCGCCGGGCAGGCTGAAGTTCGGCAGGCTGGCGAGCGCCACGTTGGCCGCCCGCCCGATGCCGGTTTCAAGCATACCGCCGCACCAGACGGGCACGCCCGCCTCGGCGGCCATATCATGGATGCGGCGGGCCGCCGTCAGCCCGCCGACGCGGCTCGGCTTAATGTTGATGATCCCGCAAGCCCGCAGCTCAAGCGCCCAACGGGCGTGATCAGACGAGACAATGCTCTCGTCCAGACAAATCGGCGTCTTCAGCCGCCCCTGGAGCTTGGCGTGGTCAATGATGTCGTCGTGCGCCAGGGGCTGCTCGATCAGCAACAGATTGAAGGCGTCGAGTTGCGCCAAATGCGCGGCGTGGTCAAGACTGTAGATGCTGTTGGCGTCAACTTGGAGCAACAGGTCGGGCCACCTCTCGCGCACCGCCCGCGTCGGTTCGATGTCCCACCCCGGCTTAATCTTCAGCTTCACCCGCCGGTAGCCCGCCGCGACGTAGCCCGCCACGACGCGCAACAGGCTCTCGATGTCGGGCTGCACGCCGACGCTGACGCCCACCGCGACCCGCTCGCGGGTGCCGCCAAGCATCTGGCTGAGGCTGCGGCCCGCAAGGCGGCCAAACAAGTCCCAGGCGGCAAACTCAAAGCCAGCGCGGGCCATGCGATTGCCGCGCACCCGCGCATACAGCGCGTCCACATCCTCAGGGCGGTGCAGTTCGCCCTCAAGCAGCATCGGGGCCAGATACTCGCGGGCGATGGCCCACGCGGTGGACTGCGTCTCTTCGTTGTACCAGGGGCCAACCCCGACGGGCGCCTCGCCCCAGCCCTCGGCCCCTTCGGCGCAGAGGCGCACGATCAGCGAGTGGTTCGCCACCTCGCGCCAGCCGCTCGTCTCGAAGGGCGTCACAAAGGGCAGCTCGATGCGCCGGAGCTCAATCTGCTCAATCTTCACGGTTACTTCACCTCGATCAACTCAACCTCGAACACCAGGGTCGCCCCAGGGGGAATAACCCCGCCCGCGCCACGCTCGCCGTAGGCCAGGCCCGGCGGAATGACGAGCTGCCGCTTGCCGCCGACCTGCATCCCAGCCACGCCCTCATCCCAGCCCTTAATCACCTCGCTGCGGCCCAGGGTGAAGGTAAAGGGCTGCTGGCGGGCCATCGGCAGATTGGGGTCGTGTGAGGTGTCGAAGCGCTTGCCGTCGGTGAGCCAGCCGGTGTAATGGACAGCAACGACCTTGCCTGCGGTGGCCTCGGTGCCGGTGCCGACTTGGAGGTCGGCGTACTGCAGCCCACTAGGCGTCGTCGTGAACTGGCTGGCCTCCAGCTTGGTGGGGGCCGAGGGCGCGCCGGGGCGAAGCTCGACCAGCTCGACCTCGAAGGTGAGCGTGGCGTTTGGCGGAATGACGCCCCCGCCACCTTTCGCGCCGTAGGCCAAATTCGGTGGAATGATCAGCTTGGCCTTGCCGCCTTTCCGCATCAGCGCGATGCCCTCGTCCCAGCCGGGGATGACCGCACCGACGCCGAGGACGAACTGGAAGGGAGCGCCCCGCGAGTACGAACTGTCGAACTGCGTGCCGTCGGCGAGGGTGCCGCGATAGTGAACCTCAACGACATCGCCGGGCTTTGGCTGGTCGCCGGTACCGGGCGCAAGCTCAATGAATTGCAGGCCGCTCAACGTGGTCACGGGTTGCTCCTGGCCGGTCGTGCCGGTTGCGGTGACGCCCGCAGGCGTCTGGGCGGAAGTGGCGACGGACGTGGTTGGCGCAGACTGGCCTGTGGGCGCCTGGGCACCGCAGGCCGTGAGCAGCGCGACCGTCACAGCGGCGAGCAGAGGGCGGGCACGACGCATAGGGTTCAGCTCCAGTGCAGCGGGGTAAGCGGCGGCGGCGGCGCGACAAGCGCCAGCGGCAGGTATGTGCGGGCGACGGGCAGGGCGATCTCGAACAGGCTGGGCCACCACTTCCCCGTGACGAGCAATCGGTCGCCGGTGGCGTCGTAGGCGATGCCGTTAAGCACCTCGGGGGTGACATTCGGCGTGACCGGCAGCAGCGTACGCAGCCCGCTGAGATCGAGGTAGGTCTGCACCGCGCCCGTGGCCGGGTCAATTCGCGCAATCAAGTCGCAGTTCCAGAGATTCGCGTAGATGGCGCCCTTGACATATTCCAACTCGTTAAGCTGCGTAATCGGCACGCCCGTGTCGCGCACCTCGACCTGCCCCGTGAGCGCAAGCACGCCGGTGTTGAAGGTCGCCTCGGGGTCAATAAAGTAGAGCTTGGCGGTGCCGTCGCTCATGATCAGCCGCGTGCCGTCATAAGACAGCCCCCAGCCCTCGACGGGCAGCGCTATCCCGGCTGGTGGGTAGGTAAAGCGCTTCAGCACGGTGAAGCTGGTGCGGTCGTAGATCAGGCCAAAGCCGCTCTGCCAAGTAAGTTGGAAGATGCGGTCACCGACGATGGCGACTCCCTCACCAAAGTTGGCCTGGGCACCGGGCGGCGGCGGCGCGACCTCGCGAAGTTTCACCTCGCGCTTGATCTGCCCGCTGGAGAGCGTCACCTCGCGCAGCAGCGAGCGTTCCCAGTAGCCGGTGCCCTCGTACAGCGTATCAGCGCCGAGATAGAGCAGCCCCTCGGTGTAGGCGGTGGGGTCGTGGGGATACGTGGCGACCACGCGGTAGGGGCTGACGGGTGCGCCTTGCGAGCGACAGCCCGCTGCGCCAGGGGCGGAGGCGGGCGTGCTGAGGGCTGTGTCCAGCGTCGTCCCGCCTGCGGGCGCGGTGGCGGGCGCCGGGTAGCCAGAAGTGGGGGCGACGGGTTGCTGGGTCGCGCTAGGCGGAGGCACAGCGGTACGTGGGGCTGAGGGCGTCGGTGGGGCACCACATCCGGTGGACAGCAGGACTGTGAGCAGCAGCCCCAAAAGGCGTGGGAACGACTGAAACCGCATCAAATGGCATCCTTGGCTTGCGCTAATGCGGGCCATTGTACCCTAGAGCTACCCGGCGGGCAACCGGGCTGCACCGGGCGAGTTGACGGATGATCACTGCACGTATGTGGAATACGACCTCTGCTCAGAGGTCGCCACGCTACTATGATCGTAGAGGTCGTAGAGCCGCCGTGTAGCCATAGGAGTGACGTTATGGAGACCTTGCACGCAAGGAAAAGCCCTCCGCGCGTCCCCGCCGAGCAAGAGGTGCGCTACTATATGCGTACCCCGGCGGTGACGCTGAATCTCGCTGCCCCGCTCAGCGATGCCCTGGCCCTGATGCGCGAGTACGATGTGCGGCGTCTGCCCATCGTGATCGACACGGGCGAGCTGCGGGGCATCATCACCCAGGGCGACATCAGGGGTGCCGATGTGATGCGCGTCGCGGGACTTGACCCGATTGATATTGCCCAGGCGCTGCGCCAGGTCAAGGTCTACGAGGTGATGACCGAAGCACCCATCACGATTACCCCGGAGACGGGCCTGCGCGAGGCCGCGCTGTTGATGATCGAGAATAAGATTGGGGGTCTGCCCGTGGTGGACGATCAGAACCGGGTGCTTGGCATTATCACCGAGAGCGACCTCTTCGAGACCCTGATCCAACAGCTTGATGCCCATACGCCACAGGTGTAGGACAAGGTTTCAGGTGCTGGGTTTCAGGTTTCAGGCCGAACGCAGCAGCAAGCCTTGCGTGTGCCCAGACGGTAGCGCATCCGTACATCCTGTCTAAGCTGCGCTGGAGAGACGACAAGGGAGAGCCAAGCTCTCCCTTGTTTGATTCTTGCCGCCCGATACACACGGGCACAGGTGTGCTATACTGCGTGTGCGTTGGCCGCCTACGGGTGGTTGGCCCGCGCTCTTATTGTCGTACCCGGCCCTTTCGGGTATGATAGCGCGTAAGGCAAGGTTCGTGGAGGCTTTACCGTTTGCGTACGCACAGCGCGCTGCTGCGTTCGGCCTGGCACCTGAACCCCGGCACCTGGAACCTTGTCTAAGGAGAGAGATTGGATTCCTATTGAGCGGTCGGGCATCTGGCCCGGCAGAAAGGGGAGGCTGGCAGCGCCGTGATTGTCAATCGCGGCCAGAGAAAGACAAGCCCCGTTCTGAAGAGTGAGAGAGCAAGATAATTGGTTGTGGAGTTAAAAACCTATGAGCACACCAGCCGAGGCGCGCAACGGCATGCGCTGGGTTCGGGCCGACCTGCACATTCATACGCCGGCCTCTGAGGATTACGCCGAGCCTGAGATTACGTACCTCGACATCCTCCAGGAAGCGGAGCGCCGCGAGCTCGAGATGATCGCCTTTACCGACCACAACACCGTCCATGGCTACGAGCAGTTCCAGCGCGAGATCGACTTTATGCAGGCCCTTGAGACGGCCAATCGGCTCACCGAAGAAGAACAGGTTCGCCTGAGAGAGTACCGCCGTCTTCTCGATAAGATTACCGTGCTGCCGGGGTTCGAGTTTACCTCTCACTTTGGTGCCCATATCCTTGGCGTTTTCCCTCCGAACCGACCGATCAGCTTAATTGAGGCGACCCTCCTCCAGCTTGGCGTCCCCCACGAAACCCTAAAGTCTGGGCTGTGTGGGGTTTCCAACACGCGCCACGTTACCGAAGCCTACGAGATTATTGCCCGGGCCGGTGGCCTCGTGATTGCGCCACACGTCAATGGCTCGAATGGCGTGGTCACCGAGACGTTGCGAATGGGCACCAGCGGCCAGTCGCGGATCGCCGTCTCGCAGAGCGCCCACCTGCACGCACTTGAGTTTGTCAACTTCTACACTGATCACGAGAAGTTTACGTCGCCTGGTTTCTATAATGGGAAGACCGAACACTACGAGCGGCGGATGTTCTGCATTCAGGGTAGCGACGCCCACCGCCTGCGCCGCTTGCCCAACGGCGACGCCCAGATGCTGCATAAGCACGGGATCGGCGACCGCTACATCGAGTTGCTGCTGCCCACCAACAGCTTCGACGCGCTGAAGGCGCTGCTTACCACCCAGGAGTTCGACCGCGTGCGCGTGCCGAAGCGTGACCAGAAGCAGTGGGCCGTGGACGCCGTGCGCTTCGGCGGTTCAACCGAGCGCCAGGTGCTGCGGGCGATCAACGATGACGCCCAGGTCGCCGCCGAACTCTGGTCTGATGTGGCCGCGCTCGCCAACACCGGCGGCGGTGTGCTGGTGATCGGCTGCGAACCCGGCGGCAAGGTGGTGGGCGTCGCCCGCCCTGACCATGTCAGCGAGGCGCTGCGCCGGGGTGTCGCCGAGCAGATCTCGCCGCAGCCCTATCTCTCCTTCGAGCTGATGAGCTACGAGGGCCAGGATGTCATGCGCGTCGAGGTGAAGTCCGCTGAGCCGCCGCCCTATGTGGGGGCCAATGGCGTGATCTATGTGCGCCGCGAGGGCGAGACGGCGGTCGCCGACCGGGGCGAGATCATTCAGCTCTGCCGACGGGCGCTCGCCGAGGGTGCCTCGTCGCCGCTTGATAATGGGCAGGACATTGACCTGCCGCGCTCGGGCGTCGAGATTGTGAGCGCCCAGAAGCGCGGCGGCGTCTGGCTCTATGAGGTGCGTGACCTCCGCACGACTGCCGGGGTCACCCGCGACCGCGCCCAGGGGCTGTGGGCCTACGCGATTAGTCGCCACGAGGATCTCCGCGACGGGCGCATCGATCTCCAGAGCCAGGTGCGCTGGAAGGGGCGGCTGGGTCTCTGGCGGGCCTATCGTCAGGGCAGTCGCACCAAGTACGATCTGGTGCACCGCGACGCCAATGGGGTGATGGATCATATCTTCTTCGGCGTCAGCGACTGGGGGCTGAGTGATGCCTGGGCCACGCTGCTCAGCGAGCGCAACGGCGAGGCGGTTGAGCAGGAGCCACAGGCATTCGAGCAGACCGATGAGGCGCCGCCTCCGCCTACCTTTGAGGATCAGCAGCCCCTGCCGCCCGAGCCGACGCTCCATGAGTCGCTGGCCTGGGGCGAGCGGCGCATCCGCTGGCGTGGGCGCGGTGGCCTTGCCGCTGTCGGGCGCAGCGAGTCCGGCACGGCGCACTTCGATCTGGTGATGAAGGATAAAGAGGGCGTCGGCCAGCAGGAGTACCCCGGCGTACTCCTTGAGAAACTCACCGAGGCTTGGCTCGGTCTGATCCGGGTCGGTCGGCCCCGCACGGGCATCGAGGTCATCAGCGCCACGCAGGGCGAGGATGGCGAGTGGCAGTACGTCTTCCGTAATCTGCGTACCGGCGATGTCAGCGGTGTCCCCTGGCGCCTGCAGGATATTGAGCCGGGGACGGTGCGTGAGTACGCGGCACGGATGTATCAGCAGGACGCGCCGCTCGATGAGGAGAAGGTGCGCTGGTGGGGCAATCTCGGCTACCTGCGCCCGATGCGGAGCCAGGTTGACTTGGTCTTCGTCGATGAGCTTGGCGAGGCCCACTTCTACTATGCGGCCCGCCGCGAGGAGCTGACCGGCGAGTGGCGCGAGTTGCTGGAACTCTACGGCGAGGTGTGAGCTAGGTTTGCGCTTTGTGCTGCGTTGGAAGAGGGGGCCGACGGCGGCCCCCTCTTTCGCGCCCGCCATAGCGTCCGCCGCACGCATGCGGTGTGGACAGCAGCGCGCCTGCGGCACTCGATGTGCCCGTCGCGCAGACACGCATTCGCCCCTACGGGTGACGCAAACTATCCACCAAATCGCGGGTCGCACGCGACGTAGGCGGGCCAAGGCGACTTACCAGCCACGTGACGAGGAAGTTCACCGGGGCGCCGATGATGCCGGCTGCAATCGAGCTAATCCCGAACAGACTCTCGGCGGGGAAGATGGCGGTCAGCCCCATGTAGGCCACCGTCGCCGCGAGGCCGCAAAGCATCCCCGCCGCCGCGCCCCGGCTCGTTGCGCCCTTCCAAAAGATGCCCAGCACCAGCACAGGAAAAAAGGTGGCGGCGGCCAGCGAGAAGGCCCAGGCCACCAGTTGCACGATAATGCCCAGGCGCTGCACCGCCGTGAGGGTCGCCAGGGTCGCCGCCACGACAATCATCATGCGCCCAACCCAGAGTTGTTCGCGCAGCCCGGCCTGCGGGTTCAGCGTGCGGTGGTAAATGTCGTGGGCCACGGCAGCGGCAATCACCATCAGCAGCCCGTCGGCGGTCGAGAGCGCCGCCGCCATGCCGCCCGCCGCGACGAGCGCGACGACGGTGGCGGGCAGGCCCGCGATCTCCGGCGTCGCCAGCACGATTAGGTCTTGGTCGATGTGCAGTTCGTCGAATTGAAGCACCCCGTCGCCGTTGCCGCCATCGCCCGGTGCGTCGGCAATCGTCAGCAGGCCGGTCTCGGCCCAGTTGGTCGCCCACGCGGGCAGCGCGGCGATGGGGCGACCGACAATGTTCTGCAAGATCTCCCAACGCGAGAAGGCCGCGTAGGCCGGGGCGGTCAGATAGAGAATGGCGATCCAGAGCAGCGCCCAGCTTACGCTGCTGCGGCTTTCGCGCACATTGGACACGGTGTAGAAGCGCACCAGAATGTGCGGCATCCCGGCGGTGCCCAGCATCAGGCAGAGGGTCAGCGCAATAAAGTTCAGCGGCGACCAGTCGTTGAATGGCTCGACATAGCCCGGCGTGATGTGCTGCACCAGCTCAAGGTCGGTGATGTGGCGCAGCGCCTCGCCGTACATCACCTGCGGCAGCGGCACGCCGGTCAGCTTCAGCGAGAGCCAGGTGACGGGCACGAGATAGGCGATGAGCAGAATAATTCCCTGCACGCCCTGCGTCCAGGTGATCGCCTTCATGCCGCCGAGGAACGAGCAGAGCAGCACCGCCGACAGCCCCACGGTCACGCCAAGGGTGTAGTTGAGGCCGAAGAAGCGGCTCATAATGATGCCGACGCCGGTGACCTGGGCGGTGAGGTAGGTGAAGCTGATGATGATCGCAATCAGGGCACCGATGACGCGGGTACCGGCGCCGGGGTAGCGGGCGCCGATAAAGTCGGGGATGGTGAACTGCCCAAACTTGCGGAGGTACGGCCCCAACAAGAGCAGCAGCAGCACGTAGCCGCCCGTCCAGCCGGTGATATAGGCCAGCCCCTCGTAGCCAAGCAGAAAGAGCGCCCCGGCCATCGAGATAAACGAGGCGGCGCTCATCCAGTCGGCGCCGGTCGCCAGCCCATTGAGCGCAGCGGGCACGCGGCGCCCGGCCACATAATATTCGTCCAGCCGCGAGGTGCGCGCCCGCAGCCCGATCACCGCGTACATACCCACGGTGAGGCTCATAAAGATCCAGCCGATGACGGCCTGGGGAATCGCGAACAGCGCATCGAGCGCCCCGATAAAGGCCAGCAGCACCAGAAAGCCAACGGCGAAGATGCCGTAGGCGAAGAAGAGATTGATGCGCCGGTGCTGCTCCTGCGGGCTTTCGGTCGGGTCAAGGCCGTAGCGCTGGTCGAGGCGGCGCATGCGCCATGTGTAGACCAGCGTGAGCGCAAGGAAGATGAGGATGGAGCCTTGGGCGCTCATGTAGTAGCCGAGGGGGAAGCCCGTCAGTACGCTGACGTGGTTGAGGCTGGCAGCCAGCAGCGGCGGCACCGTGAAGCTGATCAGCCAGATCACCAGGAGCGGGCCGATGAGGCGCAGGGTGGCCCGCCAGTACGCATCGAGCCAGACGGGCGCGACGTAGGGCGTGTGGATGACGGGCGGCGGCGGCGGCTCGATCTGCACCGAGGGGAGCGGCGCGGGTTGGGTCTTCGCCTCGGTCTGACGCGGCGCACGGTTGTCCCGCGTCCGCTCCATCGGCGGGAAGAGCTTGCCCACGACGAAGATGGCGAGAACGACGGAGCCGATAATGATCAGGGCGAGCTGCAAAAACCCGACGAGGAGCACAGTGGTCATGGCGTCTCAAACACCGTTGGCTGATCGAGGGGCAGCGCGGGCAGGTCAATCGTCACGGGGGCGAGCGGCACGGTAAAGACGAAGGTGGTGCCCTTGCCCTGCCCGTCGCTCTCGGCCCAGATTTCGCCACCTTGCGCGTAGACGAGGTGACGCGCAATGGCGAGGCCGATGCCGTTGCCGCCACTTTGGCGCGCCCGCGACTTATCGACCCGGTAGAAGCGCTCGAAGACGTGCGGCAGATGTTCGGCGCTGATGCCCACGCCGGTGTCGCGCACCAGCACGGTCACCATGTGCTCGTGGTAGGTAGCGCGCAGCGTGACGTTGCCGCCAGCGGGCGTGTAGCGACAGGCGTTCGCCAGAATATTGATCAGCACCTGGTCAACGCGGTCGGGGTCGGCCCAGACGTTGGGCAGGTTCGCCTCAATTTGCAGGTTCAGGCTCACCTGATTAGCGGCAAAGATCGGCTCAAACTGCACCGCCACCCCGCGCAGCCCTTCCTCAAGGTCGGTGCGGCGGGCCACCACCGGCAGTTGGCCCGCCTCGACCCGCGAAAGCAGCTCAAGGTCTTCGATCAAGCGCTGAAGGCGGCTCGTCTCGCTCAGAATCAGGCTAAAGGTCTGCGTGCTCGGCTTAATCACCCCGTCGAGCAGCCCCTCCATATAGCCGCCAATGGTGGCGAGGGGCGTGCGGAGCTCGTGGGTCACATCAGCGAGCAGGGCGAGGCGGCGGCGCTCGGTCTGGTCGAGCGCATCAGCGAGCTGGTTGACGCTCTGCGAGAGCTGGGCGATCTCGTCGTCGCTGGAGATGCGGGTGCGTTCGCGGTAGAAGCCCTGGCCCAAGCGGCGGCTGACCGTCGAGAGCGTATGCAGTGGCTCGACGATGCGCCGTGAAACGAACAGGCTGACCACAATTGCGGCGGCCAGCGCGGCAAAGCCGCTCACAAAAAGCGCCTGCTGCACAACCGCCTGGAACTGGCTGAGCAGGGGCGTCGGAATGGCGCTGATCGCGGTCGGGTCGATCTGGCCGGTCTCGGCAGCGGCCTCGCCCAGCGTCAGGGGCGCAATATGCACCAGGCCAAGGCGGGCGAGGAAGGTGGCGGTGGCAAGCAGCACCACATCGGCGATGACCACGATCACCAGATGCGAGATAAAGAGCTTCCAGCGAAGCTGGTGGTACCACCTCATCGCGGGCCACCGACGAACTTATAGCCCACGCCGCGCACCGTCTGCACCACAGGCGCCTCGGCGGGGCCGCCCTCCTCGATCTTCCGACGCAGGGTACCAACGTGAACATCGACCACCCGGTCGATCCCCGAAAAGTCCGGCCCCCAGACGCGCTGGAGCAACTCATCGCGGGTGAAGACGCGGCCAGGGTAGCTCGCCATCGCATAGAGCAGGTCGAACTCACGCGGGGTCAGCTCAATCACGCTGCCACGACACTTCACCTCGCGTCGCTCGGGGTCAATGCTGAGCGCGTCGAACTGCAAGACGGGGCGATCAGAGGTCTTATCGAGCGCGGCGCGGGCGCGGCGCATAATCGCCTTCACGCGGGCCACCAGCTCACGCGGGCTGAAGGGCTTGGTCATGTAGTCGTCAGCGCCGACCGAGAGTCCAATCAGTTTATCGACCTCGTCGGTGCGTGCGGTGAGCATCAGCACGTAGACCGCTGTCTCTTGGTGCAGGCGGCGACAGACCTCGACGCCGTCGAGACCGGGGAGCATCACATCAAGAATGACGAGGTCGGGCCGAATCGTGCGGGCGAGCGAAAGCGC
>CAIWXH010000368.1 GCA_903916565.1 uncultured Oscillochloris sp.
ACTTCGGGGTGCCCTACGCGAACTTCTGGGCCTGGTTCTGGGTCGTCAGCTCCTTCTCGGCGGGCCTCCATCTGCTGGCCGACGGGCCGGGCTGGGCAAGCCGCTGGCTTGGCCCGCTGGGTGCCCTCGGGGTCGGGCTGGCCGTGGTACTGGCGAGCAACCGCCTGATCATCGCGCTCATCCCGCTGGGGCTCTACCTGCCAGCGGTGGCACTGCTCCTGGGCGGCGCGCTGGCGCTGGTGCTGGCCCTGCGGCCCACCGTGCGCCCAGGCGGCGACGGCTGGCTCAGCCTCGCGGTCGGGCTGAGCTTCCACCTCTACTTCCTCGGCGCTGGCCTGCTCAGCGGGGCCATCCTCCAGCCGCCCGTGCTGCTCGTCGTTAGCCTGGCCCTGCTGGGGCTCATGCGGTGGCTGCACCGGGGCGACATGGCCGCGCTGCGCCGCCGCTGAGCGACAAACAGTGGAAGGAGCGCGCACACCATGCATGTGTCCATCCTCACCTACGGCAGCCGGGGCGACGTGCAGCCCTTCATCGCCCTGAGCGTTGGCCTGCGCCGCGCCGGTCACACCGTCACCTTGGCCGCGCCCGCGCCCTTCGCCCCGCTCGCCGCCGCGCACAGCCTCGCCTTCGCCCCGCTGCCCGGCGATGTCGTCGCGTTTAGCCGCGCCCTCGCCGAGCGCGCGGGTCGCAACCCGTTTGCTCAGGCCCGCGTGATGGGTGCCCATACGTGCGCCATCGCCGTTGAGGTGCTGGGCTGCCTGCGGGCAGCGGTGCAGGGTGCCGACTGCATCGTCCACACCTTCGTCACCACCAGCGCCGGCCACCTGCTCGCCGCCGAGTTAGGCGTGCCCGATGTGTCCGTCCAGCTCTTCCCCTTCTTCGCGCCCTACGCGACCTTCCCCAACGTGACCGTGCCCGCGCCGAGCCTTGGCCCCACGCTGAACCAACTCACGCACCACCTAGCGACCCAGCTCTTCGCGCAGAGCAGTCGGCTGCTCTACGCCTGGCTGCGCCGCCGCCACCCCGCCATCGGCCCGACACGCCTGCCCTGGCCCGCGCTCGGGGTACGCACACCACTGCTGCTCGCCTACAGCCCGCTGGTGGTTGGCCCTACGCCAGCAGGCTTGCCCCTGGCGCACACCACCGGCTTCTGGGCGCTCGACGCCCCCGCCGACTATCAGCCCCCGCCCGCGCTCGCGGCGTTCCTCGCCGTCGGCCCGCCGCCAGTCTCCGTCGGCTTCGGCAGCATGGTGCCGCACGACGCGCCGCGTATGGCGGCGACCATCCTAGGGGCGCTGCGGGGCGCGGGCCAGCGCGTCGTGTTCCAGCGCGGCTGGGCTGGGCTGGGCGACGGGGCGCGGGGCAACGATGTGCTCGCCATCGACGAGGCACCGCACGCATGGCTCTTCCCGCGCATGGCCGCCGTCATCCACCACGGCGGGGCGGGCACCACGGCGGCGGCGCTGCGCGCGGGCGTGCCGTCGCTGACCGTGCCCTTCACCGCCGACCAGCCCTTCTGGGGGCGGCGGGCGCACCGCCTTGGCGTGGGGCCATCGCCCATCCCGGCGCACGCGCTGACCGCTGCGGCGCTGGCGGCGGTGCTTCCGCTGCTCGCTGACCCGACGACCCGGCGGCGGGCCGCAGCGGTGGGCACCGCCCTGCGCGCCGAAGACGGCGTGGGCGTGGCGGTCAGGGCTATTGAGGCAAGCTAAAGCTAATGCCAAACCAGTGATCTCCAGTGCCCTATCGCAGCGGTTGGGCCATGCTACACTAGCGTTGGGCAAAGAGCCCCTCAAAAACGTGCGGCTGCACGGATCGGTCAATGCCCCCACCCCCTCGCAAAGGCGCAACCCGGCTCATCGTGCGGCTCCACGCCCTGCTGGAGGAGCTGCGCGCTGGCACCCTCGATCTGGCCGAGCTCACCGTACGCCTAGGTGCCGCCTACGGTGCCCCACCAAATGTGCGCCGGATGCTCGACCGTGACCGCACCCACCTTGCGACGCTGGGCATCATTGTCGAGCGCGAGGTCAGCCCGCTGCGCTACACCCTGCGCGGCGGCCTGCCGACCTACGATGCGTCTGAACTGCGAACCCTAGCGCTGTTCCGCGACACCTTCGATGCCCACCACCCCCAAGCCGCCCAGGTCGCGGCGCTGCTCACCCGCCTCACCGCCGAGCTTACGCCAGCGGAGCAGCGCGACTATGCGCGCCGCGCCGTGCGCCGTGCGCCGGTGCGCCCCGCAATCGACTATAGCCCCTACGTGGCATGCATCGAGACCCTAGAGCGTGCCATTACGGTGCGCCAGCCCGTCAGCTTTCGCTATCGGCCCACGAACGGGCATGAGCGCCTGCACTCTCACGTCGAACCCTACGAGATTGAGTTTTACGAGCGCCACTTCTACCTGGTGGGCTACACCACGCTGACACGACAGATCCTCGACTTTCGCATTGACCGCATCAGCGTCCTTGCTGGGCTTGACCAGCGCCTGCCGCCGGGCACCGAACGCGAGCGTCCGCTCATCGTCTTCCGCTACCGCCTCGCTGCGATCCTCGCCCAGGGCGAGATCAGCCAGCGCTTTGAGGCGCAGCGCGTGGTCGAGCGCTTGCCCAACGGCGACGTGATCATCGAGGCCCAGGGGCGTAGCAACTTCTTCATCATCCAGACCCTGCTGCGCTACCGCAGCAACGCCGAGCTGCTCTGGCCCCCTGAACTGCGGGCGCGCATGGTCGAGGAGGTGCGCGGGCTGGCGGCGCTGTATGAGGGCGACATGCTACAATGAGCGCCAGAGCGCCAAGAACGTCACGTCAGGCGCGGCGGAAACGCTGTGGTGGCGAGGAGTGCGGCAATGACCGTCGATCAGCAGCGAGCAACCCGTAACAGCCTAGGGGTACCAGATAGCCCGATCTGGCGGCTGAGCATTGCCCAGTATCACCAGATGGTGCGGAGCGGCATTCTCACCGACGACGACCCGGTCGAGTTGCTTGAAGGGTGGTTAGTGACTACGATGCCAAAGAATCCGCCACATCGTCTCACCACACAGCTACTGCGCGAGGCGCTGGCCCAGCTTGTGCCCGTCGGCTGGTATGTTGACGCCCAGGAGCCAATCACCACGAGCGACAGCGAACCCGAGCCAGATGTGGTGATCGTGCGCGGCGACCGGCGGCAGTACCGCGACCGCCACCCCGGCCCAACTGAGGTCGCCCTAGTGGTTGAGGTCTCCGATAGCACGCTCCAGCGCGACCGGACGATGAAGCAGCGCCTGTACGCGGCGGCTGGGATCGTGGCCTACTGGATCGTCAACTTAGGCGAGGGGCAGGTTGAGGTCTATGAGGAGCCAATCCGTTCAGGCGATGCGCCGTGCTACGCCCGCCGCGCTGACTATCGGCGCGGCGAGTCGGTGCCACTCACGCTCGACGGTCAGGCCGTCGGGGTGGTCGCTGTGGAGGCGGTGCTTGCGTAGCTGTGCTATCCTCACGGAGAAATTAAAGGCGCTCACACAACGTTGTGTGAGCGCTTTTGATTCCTCCCCAGAACTGAGGAAGTCTCTCGTTTCCCGATCTCGGATCGAGGCAACCTTGACGCATCTGTGCGGTGCCTGCGAAGGCTGTAATCCTTCATGGCGGGCGCACATTCACCCTCTTAGGACTCAATCAGTCCCGAGCGGCATGCTATGCTGAATGTGGGCAGTGAGATACGAGTGGGCACATTTGTGACGGGGCACAGTGCTATCCTGACATAGCAAACTCACATCGGTTGTTGAATCCGGGGGGCTGAAGCCCCCGGCTCTTGGGTGCGAAGCCTGCCTTCGCAGGCTCATCCAGGCCGCGTAGGCGGCCTTCGTACCCGTAGCCCGTGGCTTCAGCCACCGGGCGGGCGCAAAACAACCTGTGTAGGACTGCTACAGCAGCAAGGAGCGACGATGCAGCTTACGACTCTCCCGGTCTACTCAAAGCTGGCCGACCCGGCTGACATCCCCGTCGAGATTGCGGCACGCCTGCCGAAGGACTGGAAGCTCTCGCAGCACCAGCTAGAGACGTATCAGGCGCTGTGCAGCGACGAGATTGATGTGGTGATCAACACGGCGATGACGGGGGATGGGAAGAGCTTAGCGGGGCTGCTGCCAATCATCACACACTGGTCGGAAGCGCCGACGCTTGTGCTTTATCCAACCAACGAGTTAATCCAGGATCAGTATCGTAGTATTGAGGCTCAGTTTCCGCAGTGGGATCGTCCGGCAGATCGTGCGGCGATGCTCTATGGCGCAAAGCTTGATGAGCTTACCGCAGTCACAGAGTCGCTGACCCGACCAGAGACCATGCGGCGCGAGTTGGTCAACCGCTTGCTGGTACTCTCGAACCCTGACATCCTCCATGCCATCTTGCAGTTTCACTATCAGCAGTTTGGTCGTGCGGCAACGTGGCTTACCAACGAACTGAACCTGAACTTCCAGCAACTCACATTTGACGAATTTCATATCTTTGATGCGGCTCAAATCACGGCGGTGTTGACCGGCCTGCTCTTCCTGCACGAACAAAACCCGAGGCTCAAGACTCTGTTCCTTTCCGCTACACCTGATCAACGGCTGATTGTGCCGCTGCGTCGGGTTGGTTTTGGCGACCGCTTGAAGCTCATTAGCCCGCAGGAGGAGGGCTGGTACATGCATGGTGAAGACCCCGGCAAAGGCTGGCGGTGCATTCTCCAAGCGTGTCAGCTTACCTTCGCGCAGCAGAGTGCCGAAGAATGGATGGCTGAGGGTTTAGCGCAAGTGCTACTCCCCTGGTTTCGTGATCGGCCCAACGGCGCGAAGGCGGCCATCATCGTGAACTCAGTCGCGACGGCCTTGCGACTGGAACAGTTGCTCCGCCCACATCTGGAACCAAGGGGACTAAACGTTGCCCCCAACACACGGCTCAATGGTCAATCAACGCGCAAGGCATCGTATGACGCTGATGTCCTGATTGGCACCTCGACCGTGGATGTAGGGGTAGACTTTCGCATTAACCTGCTGATTTTTGAGGCGAGCAGCGCCGGAACTTTTTTGCAGCGCCTCGGTCGCGTGGGCCGCCATACGCACTATAAGGATCGTGACGGCGTGTTGCGGGAGTTTCAAGACTTTGCTGCCTATGCGCTGGTGCCACCATTTGTCTATGACCGGCTAACGCTGGCGAAGGAGGGGCAGCCGCCGCTGTTGCATGCTGGTGACACGCTAAATCGGCAGTTGCTGGGCGACCATATCACTGCGGTCTACCCTGAGCCTGCCAACTTCAAGCACTACGCACGCATCTGGGGGCGCTTTCAGCCCGCAAAGGTCTACGAAGCCTTGCTTGGGAAGAGTAAGGCCGCAAAGAAGGTTGATCTCAATCTTCAGGCCAGCTTCGCAGCGGTGCGTGAGCGACTACAGCGGCGCTACTACGATTTGACTGGGGCCAACGTCGGTAAAGCGGTGCAAGAGGCTAACCAGTATCGTCGCGACGGCTTGGGTCTGTTGGTGCAAGAAGCCCAAGCGTTTCGTGGCGGTAGTCCCTTCGAGTGTGGTGTGCTGAAGGATGGCGAGCGTGACCCGATCACGTACGACCTTTTCTGGCTACTAGCGAATGCACAGTTGGAGCAACTGAGCCAGAAAGCCTTTTGTGCGGCGGTGACACAGATGCAGCGCGCAACTGCACCTTTTGAGCGTGGCCGCCAAGTAGCGTTCTTTCGCTGGCGCGGTCTGCGGACACAGGCTGAGCCAGTCACGGTGCTGTTGGGCGCACAGGTGAGTGCGTGGTCGCAGGACAAATTTATGACGGCGCAGGTGTTGCCGGGTATCCGGCTTGATGTCAATGGGCACAACGACTTTCTCAACGATCTGAATGATCAACTCACCCGCCGTGAGGTGGTTGGGTTGCTTGTTCCTGGCTATAGCCTCAAACAGTTGCGGAGCGAGGTCTATCTCCCTGGCATCTTCACCCTACACACCTATCGTGACGAGAATGATTTGCAGGGCTGCATCGCGTTTGGACGCTACGCGCTCTTGCTCGATAGTATCTTGCGCCACCGTAAGTTGCGGGCTGCGAACGACGGGCCACTCTTTGCCTAATGCCGCTATAGGGAGCCGCAATGAACCAATCAGCACAGCTAGATTTACCGCTTGACGATGAGGCGGAGCCGTGGGAGCCAGCCGATGATGCGGCGCTCACCGAGCAGCTAGAAGACGTTGCCGAGGCGGAAGCGGCGAATCCGCAGAGCATTGCGCTTACGCTTGAACCCCTCTTTAGTATCTTGTTCAAAGATGCTATTGCCGCCGAACACCCCGATGATCAGGTGCTGCGCGACTATGCCACCGCTGTGGTGCCAAATCTGTCGCGACTGCTTGGTCATGTCGCCGCCAAGGGCGGCGCGTTTGCGGTGAAGAAAGTCGAGGAGGACGGCCTAAGCGCCGAAGATGTCGCCCGCTACGGTGACGACCAGAGTATGCGGGCACACCTGATCAATGGGCTGCTGCCGACCGCCCAGGTGGCTCGTACCCTCAAGCGTTGGGGCCAGATGCGCTTTGTTGATGCCTTCGACGACACAACCTATCGCCTCTTCTGCGCGGGCTATACGCTCCACGATTGGCTCAAGTTGCCTTCGGCAGATGCTGAGTTGCGCGCCGTTGGCTTGGCCCATCACACCGTCAATGTTGCCGTTCATCTGCCAACGGTCGAGGCGATCTTCAAACACTGTTGCGCCGAGTTGGGCCTTGATGCGTTCCTTGCGCCACTTGGCCCGCCAGACACCTATTTGCACGACCTGATCTTGATCGCGAGCAACACGCAAGTCAAATGGGGCGTGATGCACAACCTCAGCGCTCTGCCGGGACTACGCGCCCGTCGTAGAAGCACGGCCCTCGCAACCGATCTCGCCACGCTGGCCGACTATTTGGCCTACCTGGGGCGCACCCCATTAGAGGCAGTGAGTAGTAAGAATATCCGCAAGATGCTGGAGCATTTTAGCGATGACCGGGTGAAAGTTACGCTCCAGTACCATCACCTTGCCGATGTGCGCGGCGTCATTACCAGCATTGTGCATAATGCGGCGATGGATCTCTATGCGATCCCAGATGTGCGCGAGCGGCTGCTCTATGCGCCCACGGGTGTCGTCTATCTGGCACGAGTCGATGCGCCGCCCGCACCCACTACGGCTACGGTTGCCGATGCGGCGATTGAGCGCGTGCGTGAACTCTGTGGGAGGAAGTTGGCAGCAAATCTGACCGGCTTTGGTCGTGCTGGTACAGGGCTGAAGTACGCCGACTACTACACGCTCTTCTTTTCGCCCCGCCAGTTTGTGCGACTAGTCGCTTTGGCGGCGGAAAAGCGGATTGCTGGCGAGTCGGTTGCCAGCAAGCGGTACGCGAGTATCACCGCTAAGTCAATGGCACCGGATGGCACCGACCTGGATTTGCCAAAAGGCTTGGAGGTAGACCGAATCGCTGAAGCATCCGCGCTGCTGGTGAAACTCGCCACACTCTATGCGCCAACCTTCGACGCTGAGGGTTACTTACTCGCGCAACTGGGTGTCGCTGAGTTGCGCGACCTCGTGCAGCAGATCAATGGGAATAAGACGGCGGGCGGCGTACCCTACGGTTGGTACTATGCGGCAGGCGTTGCGCGCCAACGCACACCAGGGCAAGATGAGGCGTGGTGGGTCGAACGCTTGCACACGCTTGCTGCTGGTGTCGCCGAACAGGTGCCTGACACAGCCCCGACCGAGGCCGCTGGCTGGCAAGAACTGAGGCGCTATATTGGCGATCACCTTAGTTTCAGTGGTGCAAGGGTCGAGAACCTGACCAAGCGTATGCAGGCCGAGTTGGCGCGCTACAGCAATGCGCGGAAGAGTGGACGTGGGGCCACGGTGGTCTGCTCACTCTGTTCCTCGCCCTACAGTGTAGACGAGCAGCGCGAGGCGGCGATTCTTTTTGCCCCCCAGGTGTACACCAATAAACAGCCGCTGCATGGTGGCAAAGCATCGCGGCATATTTGTGCGGTGTGTAGCGTCGAGATGATGCTGCGCCAGTTGCTGATGAAGCGCGGGCGCGACAGCGGCGGCAACTTCGAGAAACGGCGCCTGCGCTACCTCTTCTTCTACCCGACCTATTTCTTTACGCCAGAAACGCTGCGGATCTTGCGGGCCGTGCAGGAACGGCTGAAGCGGGTGAGCTTCACGAGCCTCCGCAAGCTCGTGCTGCCGGATGCAGCGCTTGCCGCAAATTTGCGCCCTGAGACCTTCCAGCAAATGCGCGACCTGATGCTCGCCCCCCAGGATGCCATCGCTCCTGAAGATGATCGGCTCTTTCGCTTGCGCTTCGAGGATCGTGAGCCGATCACCTTCAGCTTTGTTGGCCTGCCACCCAATGAGCGGGACGCCAAAGATGCCGAGGCGTGGGTCATTCCAGCCTTCCTAACCTTGGTGTTGCCGCTGCTCCTCGATGTGAAAGTCGTTGCCAGCGAGAGCATGTTGCCCCTCTTCAACGAGGCCACCGAGTTGCCTGAGACCGTAGCCTTTGACGGCGCACATCCATTTTTGCCCTACCTAACCCAAGGTATGCGCCTCAACCTTGACGAGGTTGTACCGGCGCTTCAGCGGCTCACCGCCGCCTATCTCATCCACCTCGACGGGAACGCGAAATCGGGCGCAGGCGGCTACGACTATAAGTGGCACACGATCCCGGCCCTAGCCCGTAACTTGGCTACCTCGCCACTCTACGCCTTTCACTACCTCGCCCGCTGGCAACGCCGCGAGGGTCTCGACAGTATGACCAGCCAGAAGGCTGCGATCTATCTCGATTTCATCCGCTACCTTGATCCGAAGGGAGAGTCTATGAGTCACGCTTATCGCCTGACAGAACTGTATCGCCAGTTCTACCGCGCCGAAAAGCTCAACAGCAACGCCATCTTGCGCCCGCTCACCGTGGCTGCGAAAGCGCTACTGGATGCCGACCCGCGCTTGTTTGCTGATGACCAGGCGCTGATTGAAGCGGTGCGCGGTCGGCTACGCGCCTTTGTCGAGAATGTCACGAAGAACCGCGCCGACGGACGCTTGCCAAAGGGCAGCACCTATGCGGATCGTGATAACGCGGTGCTCGACTTTAGCACGTACCTCGTTCACACGGTGTTTCGCGAGGCTTTCGGCGGCGACCGGGCGGCGATCCGTGGGAAGCAACTCAATCTGCTCAAGAACGCCTGCGAGGCTATCTACCTGGATGCGCGCCGCAGAGAGCAGGCGCAGCATAACGAGAGTCCAGAAGATGCGGAGCCGACCGAGTCGGATGGACAGGCCACGCTGGCATTCTAACGGACTAACATCCTGAACTTACCCAAGGAGACACGACTGTATGTTGAACCCGAAGCACTTTCCGAGCGCCGTGCCACCCCGTCCGATGGGCAATTACGCGCATATCATCCTGCTGCGTGAGACCGACTCCTACGCGCTTTTCCAGACCGATGGTGAGTTGAACACTGCCCGCGTACGCGCTGGCCTGACCGAGAAGGAGTTGATGACGCGCCTGACCCTCTTCAAGCGTAAGCAGACCACGCCGGAGCGGCTGGTGGGTCGCGAGTTGCTGCGCCGCCACGCGATTATTAGCGGCGAGGCGTATGACGACAAAGCCAAGTTGGTCGTAGACAAGGCGGGCCATCCGATTTGTGACTATAACGTACGCTTCTGTATGCAGTGCCCCGACTGCATTACCTACGGCTTTGCGATTGGCGACAGCGGATCGGAGAAGTCGAAGGTGTTTAGCGATACGGCCTATAGTCTTACCGCCTACGATACCAGCCACGAGTCGTTCACGCTCAACGCACCCTACGAGAGTGGCACGATGAGCCGAGAGGGTGTTCCTACCAGTCGCATCAACGAGCAAGATCATGTTCGCCCGCAGACCCTCTTTCCGGCGATGATCACCACCCGCGACTTAACCAGCGCGCTCTTTCTCTATGTGCTGAACAATGTGCTTCGTACCCGGCGCTATGGTGCCCAGACCACCCGCACCGGCACCATGACGAACCATCTGGTGGCGATTGTGTTGGCCGATGGTGAGGTTAGCTCGAATCTGCGCTTGACCCAGGCACTCTTCGATACCCTCAAGCAGCAGGATGCCATCGCCCCGGCCCAGCCCATCGATCCGCACGTTGCGTTGCGCGCGTTGAGCGGGCTGTTGCCCACCTTGTTTGCGAGTCAAGGTGGCGCACAGGTTAGCCAGTTGCTGCACGGCCCTGAGTTGGCAAGCTTTCTGGCCGATCTGCCGATGCGTAAAAGCGAAGCGGGGATGCATGAGCTGATTACGGCAGCGACCCGCGACAGTGCGGCGTATCACCAGGCGTATGTCCAGAAGAAGGGCAAGAAGTAGGAGCGGGCCATGTATCTTTATGCCTGCCGTCTGACGCTTCAGGAGTCACTCTTCTTCGCCACGCGGGAGATTGGACGGCTCTATGAGACGGGGCGGTATCTCCACAATTACGCCCTGACCTACGCTCTGGGGTTAGTCCACGCACCCTACTTCAATGCAGTTCAGGTGCCACGCTATGCTGATGAACTTCAGCCGTTGAACCACCAACAGTGCTATGTTACGCCGGCTAAACCGCTTGAAGTCAGCTTCCAATTGGCGACTATCAAGTATGGTGAAGAGGTGACGCGCACTGAGATGGTACCAGGGCGGCTTAACACGCCCTCGTTTGGCCGTGCCAAAGAGCTTGCTCCCGAGTCCACCTTTGCATGCTATGTACTCAGCGCGGCACCACTGAAGCTGCCGCGCTGGGTCAGGCTCGGCAAGTGGCACAGCAAGACGCTGGTCGAGGTCACGGAGCTAGAGATGAAAGAGCGAACGGGAGACTACGCCGCCGCATGCCCGCTCAATCCGCTCGATGTACCGGCGGGCGCGCTGCGCGCCTTCGACATCATCTCGATGCCGCCCGCGAGCCTTGTCGCCAATGCGCGCTGCGGCGGCGCATATTACGAGGTGGCACGCGGGGTCGGTATCCCCGTGGGGCTGCGCTACACCTTCCCAACATAGGAGCCGCCAATGACCAACTTCCCCGACCTCTACGCTTTCGTTGTCCAGCTATACCCGTTGGCAAACAGCCCTGCACCGCGCCCCCAGGGGCATGGTGCCCAGGCGCTCTTCCTTGAGGTCGTGCGCGCCGTGGCGCCCGACCTCGCCGCCGAGCTACACGCCGATGCGAAGAGTAAGCCCTACACCGTCGCCGTGCTGCCCCGCCGTGGGCGCGACCTGGTCGAGCTGCGTGTGAGCCTGCTACGCGCCGATCTGTTCCAGCCCTTCGTCCAGGCCATGCTGCGCCAGATGCCCGGCGAGACGCCGCTGCGCCTCGGCCAGTCCGCCCTGCGCCTCGGCGACATCATCGGCACGCCTGCGCCCAAGGGCCACGCCTGGGCTGGCTATAGCAGCTTCGCCGACCTCGCCGCGAACGCCGCGCCGTGCCACACCGTCACCCTAGAGTGCGCCACCGCCACCGCCATCGGCCAAGGCTCACGCGCCGACGGTCGCCCGCGCCTCGCGCTGCTGCCCACGCCCGAGATCATCTTCCCCAGCCTCGCCCGCCGCTGGAATGAACTGGCCCCGGCGGACCTCCAGCTTGATCTTGAGTTGCTCAAGACGGCGGTGGCCGACACGCTGGTGACGCGGCACCGCGTCGAGTCCACTGAGATTAGTTTGGGCAAGGGGCCGCAGAAAGGCTTTGTCGGCTTCGTCGCCTACGAACTGCCGACCGACCAGGCGCAGTCCCGTCTCCTCGCCTTGCTTGCCGACGCGGCGCTCTTCCTCGGCGTGGGGATGAAGACCGCACGCGGGATGGGCCTGTGTCGCAGGATGCGGGATGCGGGATGAGGGATGCGCGACGAGGGATGCCGTCGCATCCTTCGCCGTAGAGAAGAGAGGCATGCACAATGGGCGCTGATTCACCTTCATCCTTCATCCCTCATCCTTCATCCCTCGACTACATCCCCCTGGCGATGCTCAATGCTATCGCCTACTGCCCACGACGCTTCGGCTACGAGTTCATTCAGGCCGAGATGTTGCTCAACGAGCATGTGGTCGAGGGCACATTGCGCCACCAGGGCGTCGATCTCGGTGGCCCCGCCTGGGTCGGCGAGGCCGTACAACAGCGCCGGGTCTACGTTTGGAGCGAGGCGCTGCACATTGCTGGTTTCTGCGATTTGGTCGAGGAGCGCGCAGGTGAGGCCTACCCAGTCGAGTACAAGAAGGGCCGCCCTGGGCGCTGGAAGAGCGACCACGTCCAGCTCTGCGCCCAGGCGCTGTGCCTAGAGGAACGCACCGGCCAGCCAGTCGCACGCGGCTATATCTTCTACTTTGTCACCCGGCGGCGCGAAGAGGTGTCCTTCACCCCCGAGCTGCGTGTCGAGGTGGCGGAGCTTGCCCGCGAGGCGCATCGCTTGGCGGCTACCGGCGAGCTGCCGCCGCCGACCAGTCAGCCAGGGAAGTGCCGCGACTGCTCGCTCCAGCCCCTGTGCCTGCCCGACGAGCTCAAGCACCTCGCCACCTGCGGCAAGGGCTGGGAGGCCGACGTATGAATGCCGAGCCCGAAGTCTACGGGGACGGCGTGGAGACGCTGATGGCAACGCTCTACCTGACCGAGCAGTACACC
The DNA here is from genome assembly GCA_903916565.1 of uncultured Oscillochloris sp. Classification (GTDB taxonomy): domain Bacteria; phylum Chloroflexota; class Chloroflexia; order Chloroflexales; family Chloroflexaceae; genus CAIWXH01. The sequence goes on from CAIWXH010000368.1 coordinate 12,639, forward strand.
GTGGTGAAGGTCGAGGGCGAAGCCCTGCGCGTCAGCCCGTCGGGCAGCCGTCCCGGCCAAGTGGTGCGCGTGCCACTCAACAAAGTCGAGCAGGTGATGGTCTTGGGCGAGATTACGCTGACCACACCAGCCCTACACGCCCTGCTTGAGCGGCGCATCCCCGTCCACTACCTAACGGCGCGTGGGCGCTCATGCGGCGCGCTACTAGCCGACTGGGGGAAGAACAGCGGCGTGCGCCTCGCGCAGTATGCGCTCTGTCGCGACCCAGCGCGAAGCTTCCCGGTGGCCCAGCAGTGTGTGGCCGGCAAGCTGCTGAACATGCGGACGCTGCTGCTGCGCTACGCCCGTGGGCGCGGCGACGAGGCGGCGCTCACCGAGGCGGCGCAGACCATCCGGCGCTGCCTGCGCGAACTGGCCCGCATGACCCCGCCCGAGGTGACGAGTGACCGGATGCACGGCCTCGGCCCGCTTTTAGGGCTAGAGGGCAGCGGCAGCGCCGCCTACTACGGGGTTTTTGGCAGCCTCTTAAAGGGCGCATGGGCCTTTCCGGGCCGGGTCAAGCGCCCGCCGACCGACCCGGTCAACGCCCTGCTCTCGTTCGGCTACACCGTGCTGACCAACCAGGTCGTCTCGCTCGTCCATGCGGTCGGGCTTGACCCAGGGCTAGGCGTGCTGCACCAGCCCGGCTTCGGCAAACCGGCCCTGGCCCTGGATCTGGTCGAGGACTTTCGCCCGATCATCGTCGACTCGGTGGTCGTGACGATGATCAACACTGGGCAGATCACGCTGAGCGACTTCGAGGCGGAGCTGGGCGCCTATCGGCTGAAGGACGCCGCACGGCGCACCTTCATCGAGAAGCTAGAGGCGCGGCTGAGCGAGAAAGCGCAGCACCCGCTCTTCGGCTATCAGGTGAGCTACCGGCGGAGCATCGAGCTCCAGGCGCGCCTCTTCGCCAAGCACGTCCAGGGCGAGATCGGGCGCTACGTGCCATTCACCGTACGCTGAGGCATGTTTCAAACCAGCGTGACATACCTCCCTCCACAGACGGTCGTGTGAAGGTGTGGAGAAACGGTCACGCTGGCATGGCCGATTCTGAACCATGCCGAAGGAGCCTACGCGATGCCCCCAGCCTCTGAGGAGACCACGCTCTACGTGGTGGCCTACGACATCCCCGACGACAAGCGGCGGACGAAGGTACACCGGCTGCTCTGCGGCTACGGTGCGTGGACGCAGTACTCGCTATTCGAGTGCTGGCTCACGCGGCGGCAATATCTGGAATTGCAAGCGAAGCTGGCCCGGCTGCTGATCGCAGCGCGTGACAGCGTGCGCCTCTACTCGCTCTGCGGCACATGCCAGGGTAAAGTGCTGACGGTGGGTAAGGCGAAGCCGCACGACCCAGTGACGGTGATTTTATGAAGATAGCATCGCCCCGTGTAAGCTGCACGGGGCGATCTTCAGCGAAACCCAAATCCGCCCGGCGGATTGAAACATTTTGTGAGGTGCGAGCGGCGAAGCATGGGGCAAAACCCTGGGAGTCGCTCGCAGAATGACGGAGCGCATTCTGATGCGGAATAAAGTATGTTATAATAGCGCGGTGGTAGTCTGGATGGGGGCGATTTGCACCTCCAACCAACGCCGCTCGAATCAGGGCCGCTCCAGGGCTTCCTAATGCGCTCGCGAGCGGTGGCCTTCAGCGAGACAGCGATCCGCACGGCGGATTGAAACTGGTATTGCGTAGGCGAGGCACTAGCCGCAGCGTACCTTCAGCGAGACAGCGATCCGCACGGCGGATTGAAACTTGCCAGCGGCGATCAAGGTGAACTACGCGATCTCGCTTCAGCGAGACAGCGATCCGCACGGCGGATTGAAACGGGTGATAGGGTTGGGTG
>CAIWXH010000369.1 GCA_903916565.1 uncultured Oscillochloris sp.
GCTTCTCTAAGCGCCGCACCAACCGTATGTGGCGGCCAAACCTGCAGAAGACAACAGTTCTGAACGATGAGGGCAAACCCGAGCAAATTCGTATTTGCACCCAGTGCATACGGACGCTGACAAAGGTTCGCTAGGCCCTTTCGCAGCCACCGTAACAGAAACAGAAAGAGGCCCGTGTCCTAATCTAGGGCGCTGGCCTTTTTGCTGTGCCAGCCTCGCGGCGGCCCAAGGCCGCTTACAGGGCCGCATTATAGCCCAAGGAATCCGCTTACGCAATAGCGGGCACGAAGTTCTCGTCGGTAGAGCCGTGGGGCGGATCTGACGCCCCAGACGCTGTGGTGGGGGTGGTCGGCAAAGCCAACCACCCCCACCACAGCATTTGGGACGTAGCCCCTAGGCATCAGCGTACTCAAGCCAGCCGTGGGCGTCCTCATGCTCACCGTGGACGATGGCGAAGAAGAGCGCCTGCACATCGGCGGTGATCGGGCCGCGCCGACCCTTGCCCACGGTCATGCGATCCACCGAGCGGATCGGCGACACCTCGGCGGCGGTGCCGGTGAAGAAGAGTTCATCGGCTATGTAGAGCATCTCGCGTGGGATAATCTGCTGGCGCACCTCCACACCCTGCTGGCCGAGCAGGGTGATCACCGTGTCGCGGGTGATCCCGCTGAGGATGGACGAACTGGCTGGCGGCGTGTAGACCACGCCGTCACGCACCAGGAAGAGGTTCTCGCCGCTGCCCTCGCTGACGTGGCCGTTGGTGTCGAGGGCGATGCCCTCGGAGTAGCCGTTGGCCAGAGCCTCCATCTTGATCAGTTGCGAGTTCATGTAGTTGCCGCCGGCCTTCGACATGGCCGGTAGCGTGTTGGGCGAAAAGCGGTTCCACGACGAGACGCAGACATCCACGCCGTTCTCCATCGCGTCGGCACCCAGGTACTTGCCCCACTCAATCGTGGCAATCGCCACCTCAACCGGGTTGCCGTGCGGGTTCACACCGATCTCGCCATAGCCCCGGTAGACCACCGGGCGGATGTAGCCAGCGCGCAGCTTGTTGGCCCGCACCGTCTCCTTGACTGCCGCCACCATCTGATCAAGCGAGTAGGGAATCTCGGTGCGGTAGATCTTCGCCGAGTCCACCAGCCGACGCATGTGCGGCGTCAGTCGAAAGATCGCCGTGCCCCTGGGCGTCTCATAGCAGCGGATACCCTCGAAGAAACTTGTGCCGTAGTGAACGACATGCGAAAGCACATGGATCGTCGCCTTGTCCCATTCGACCAACTCGCCATTAAACCAGATGTAGTCCATCTTCGCAATTGGCATCGATCAACCTCCCCTATTCAAAGATCTACAACTTATCGTACACATAGACGTGGTTCAAACGAGCCTGACAGTTTGCCGCCGGACAGCCCTCACCCCCAGCCCCTCTCCCTCAAGGGGAGAGGGGAGTATATCGCTTCCTGGCGAGGAATCCCCCCTCTCCCGTTCAGGGAGAGGGGGCGAGGGGGTGAGGGTGCGGAAATGTAACGTACAATGGTCGATCCTGAAACCTCGTCTTATCAGGAATCGGCACCGTAACCAGCCGGCTCAATGATACCATGCGAAGCCACGACCTCCTGATCACAGCGCCCCAGTGATCAGCACCTCAAGCTGCGTGCCCACCGGCAGGATCTCATCGCCTGCGGGGACGAGCAGCAGACCGTTGGCTCCGCGCATTGAGAGCAGGCGCGAGCTGCCCTGGCCGCCGGTGCTGGCCGCCCAGAGGGTGCCATCGCGCCAACTGAGGACGACCCGCTGGTACTCGGGGCGGTCGTGCGAGGGGCGGACGGGCGCGGAGAGCTTGGCCAGAGCCAGCGGGCGCTCGGGGCGGGCGTCGCCCTGGAGGGCGCGCAGGGCGGGCCGCACGACGACCTCGAAGGAAACCAGGGAGGAGACAGGGTAGCCGGGCAGGCCGAAGATCAGCGTGCCCCCAACGGTGGCGAAGGTGGTGGGCTTGCCGGGCTTGAAGTTGATCCGCCCGAAGTGTACCGTGCCGATCTCGGCCAGGATGGGCTTGATCAGGTCGCGTGTGCCCATACTGACGCCGCCGCTGGTGAGCAGGACGTCGGCGTGCTCCAGGCCGCGCAGGATGGCCGCACGCTGACCGGCGTAGTCGTCCGGGGCGATGCCAAGGGAGATCGCCTCGCAGCCAGCCTCGCGGGCGGCGGCCATCAGGGCGTAGCGGTTGCTGTCGCGCACGGCACCGGCGGGGCGCGGGGCGGATGGCTCCACGACCTCATCGCCGGTGGCCAGGACGGCCACACGCGGGCGGCGGAAGACGGGCACGCGGGTGACGCCGACGGTGGCGAGCAGGCCCACGTCAGCCGCGCCGATCAGGGTGCCACGGGCCAGCACCTGCTGGCCTGCGGCGATGTCCTGTCCAACGGTGTGGACATAGTCGCCGGGCTTCAGTTTGCGCTGGATGGAGAGCAACCCATCGCGCTCCTCGGTCAGTTCCACCGGGATCATCGCGTCGGCCCCAGCGGGCATGGGCGCGCCGGTCATGATTCGGGCGGCCTCGCCGGGGCCAATTAGCAGGCCAGACTGGGCACCGGCGGTCAGTTCGGCCACCACGCGCCGGAGGATCAGCCCGTCGGCGGAGCGCAGGGCGTAGCCGTCCATCGCCGACTTGGGCAGATCGGGCACATCCTCGGGGGCGCTGATGGTGGCGGCCAGGACTCGGCCCTCGGCGCTGAGGGCGTCGATCTCCTCGCTGTTAAGCGAGGCGACCTGGGCTATCACCATGGCGCGAGCCGTGGCGAGTGACACCATCGGGTAGGGGGATTCGCGGTGCATCTCGGTCATAGGCGGACTCCGCGTTCAATGCAAAATGCAAAATGCAAAATGCAAAATGCGCAATACCGCAGAAGTAACACTGTAAGGAATCCTGTCATTCTGAGCGAAGCGAAGAATCCCGGCTGGGACCCTTCGTTTCGCTCAGGGTGACCGCGTTACGTATGCGAAATGCGAAATGCAAAATGCAAAATGCAAAATGCGCAATACCGCAGAAGTAACACTGTAAGGAATCCTGTCA
>CAIWXH010000370.1 GCA_903916565.1 uncultured Oscillochloris sp.
CACGCTGAAATCTTACCTAGACAAGGTTTCAGAATTAGCAATTTTACTTTACCGTTCTGTGCGACCCTCACCCCCAGCCCCTCTCCCTCACGGGGAGAGGGGAGATTCCGCACCAGGATACGTCCGACTCCCCCTCTCCCGCTCAGGGAGAGGGGGCTGGGGGGTGAGGGCTGATCGGCGACAAACTGTAAAGTATCCACGAACCATGTCCTACTGCCAAAATTCAAACGATATAGTACAACTGCGTGAGCGGTAGGCTCTCGGCGGGCTCGCAGGTGGCCAGTTCGCCATCGACAAAAACCTCGTAGGTCTCGGGGTTGACGCGGATCTGCGGGGTGGCGCTGTTGCGCACCATCTGGGCCTTACCTACGCTGCGGCAGCCGTGTACCGCTACGCTGCGCCGCTGGAGGCCGAGCCGCCCGGCCACGCCCAGGTCAACCGCTGCCTGCGACATGAAGTTCACGCAGGTCTGTCCAATTGCTCGACCGAGGGCACCGAACATTGGGCGGTAGAAGACCGGCTGGGGCGTCGGGATGGATGCGTTCGGGTCGCCCATCGCCGCCCAGGCGATCATGCCGCCTTTAATGATCATCTTGGGCTTGGCCCCGAAGTAGGCCGGATCCCAGAGGACGATGTCGGCCAGTTTGCCCGGCTCCAGCGAGCCAACCTCGTGGGCGATCCCGTGGGCCAGGGCCGGGTTGATCGTCAGTTTGGCCAGGTAGCGCAGGATGCGGGCGTTATCGTGCTCAGCCGTGTCTTCGGGCAGTTTGCCGCGCTGCTTCAGCATCTTGTCGGCGGTCTGAAAGGCGCGCAGCACCACCTCGCCAACCCGCCCCATCGCCTGCGAGTCCGACGAGTACATGCTGATCACTCCCAGGTCGTGCAGCACATCCTCGGCGGCAATTGTCTCCTTACGGATGCGGCTTTCGGCGAAGGCCACATCCTCGGCGATGGCCGGGTTCAGATGGTGGCAGACGATCAGCATATCCAGGTGTTCGGCCAGGGTGTTGACGGTGTAGGGCCGGGTGGGGTTGGTGGACGAGGGTAGGATGTTGGGCAGGGCGGCGATACGGATAATATCGGGGGCGTGGCCGCCACCAGCGCCCTCGGTGTGGTAGGTGTGGATGGTGCGCCCGTCAATCGCCGAGATCGTGTCTTCGACAAAACCGCTCTCGTTAAGCGTGTCGGTATGGATGGCTACCTGAACATCGTACTCGTCGGCCACGCGCAGCGAGCAGTCGATCACCGCCGGGGTGGTGCCCCAGTCCTCGTGATCCTTCAGACCGCAGGCACCGGCCTCGATCTGCTCGCGCAGTGCCTCGGGGCGCGAGCTGTTGCCCTTGCCGAGCAGCCCCCAGTTGATTGGCAAACCCTCGGCGGCCTCCAGCATACGTGCGATGTTCCAGGGGCCGGGGGTGCAGGTAGTGGCGTTCGTGCCGTCAGCCGGGCCGGTTCCGCCGCCGATCATGGTCGTCACACCGTTTGAGAGTGCCTCGTACACCTGCTGCGGCGCGATCATGTGGATGTGGCTGTCGATAGCGCCGGGCGTGGCGATCAGATGTTCGCCCGCGATTACCTCGGTGCCGGGACCAATCACCAGCGCCGGGTGGACGCCGTCCATCGTGTCGGGGTTGCCTGCCTTGCCAACGCCGACGATCCGCCCGTGGCGCACGCCGATGTCGGCCTTGAGGACGCCAAGCACTGGGTCAAGGACGATCACGTTAGTGATCACCAGATCCAGCGCGCCGTTGCGGCTGGTCATCGCACTCTGGGCCATACCGTCGCGGATGGTCTTGCCGCCACCAAAGACCGCCTCATCGCCGTGGGTAAGCAGGTCACGCTCAATGCCCAGGAGCAACGTCGTGTCCGCGAGGCGCACCCGGTCGCCGGTGGTGGGGCCGTAGAGCGCGGCGTAGTGTCTGCGTGGAATAAAGGCCATCACGTCCCCCTTATGCGTCGCCGTCCAGAAAACCTTCCTCCGCAGCGCGACGCAGCGCCCGCCGCACCCCAGCGGTTGTTTCGGTACTGCCCTCGGCAAGACTGTTGAAGCCCACCGCACGCCGCAGCCCGCCCAGCGCCACGAGTTCAACCTCGCTGCTATCCCCCGGCTCGAAGCGCACCGCTGTTCCAGCGGGAATATTCAGGCGCATGCCCAGGGCGGTCGGGCGGTCGAAGGCCAGGGCGCGGTTCACCTCGAAGAAATGGAAGTGCGAGCCAACCTGGATCGGTCGGTCGCCCGTGTTGCGCACCGTCACCGTCGTCGTTCGTCGCCCCGCGTTCAGTTCTACCGGCTCATCCTGTAGGATGTAGCGCCCGCTATTGCCAGCCATCAAAACCTCCGCAGCCACTCAGATAATTGGGTCGTGACACGAGATCAGCTTCGTGCCATCGGGGAAGGTCGCTTCCACCTGCACCACCGGCAGCAGTTCGGGGACCATCTCCATCACCTGGTCGCGCCCCACCACATGACGGCCCAGTTCCATCAGCGCGGCAACGCTCTGTCCGTCGCGAGCGCCCTCCAGCAGAGCCTCGGTAATCAGGGCGGTGGCCTCGGCGATATTCAGCTTCACTCCTCGGTCGCGTCGCCGTCGTGCCAGGTCGGCAACCACATAGATCAGCAACTTCTCTTGCTCGCGTGGCGTCAGCAGCATGGGACTCCTCCATAGAACAACATAGCGCAGTAGGAAACTGGCTTACACCAGCGCTGCGCTGCACTGCGCTGCTACACGCTATCGCTACCGAACCGTTGGGTAGACGATATTATAGTACATCATTGGGGATTTTGGATTTTGGCAATCCCTAGGGCTGTTGCAAAGTCGTGTAATCGCCGGGCAGCCCTCACCCCCCAGCCCCCTCTCCCTGAACGGGAGAGGGGGAGTTGGGTGCGTCCTGCTGCGGAATCTCCCCTCTCCCCGTGAGGGAGTGGGGCTGGGGGTGTGGGCCGGAGGGTGACTTTGCATCAGCCCTGGGACAATCCCCACTCCTATCATCGGCGGTGGCGCGTGGGGATGGCGATGCCGCTGGCGGCGAGGTGTTCGATGTCGCGGATGATGGTGCGGCGGCTGACACGGAGGGCGGCGGCGAGGTTGGCGTCGGTGGGGGCTGCACCCTGGGCGGCGGACTCGGCGAGCAGGCGGAGCAGGACGTGGCGGCGGCGCTCGTCGGCGCGGGGGATGGCGGTGTCGGCGGGGCTGATGAGGGTCCAGCGTACGCTGAGGTAGTCGGCGGGGGTGAGGCTGCGCCCGAGAGGTACGTCGGCGCGGACGAGGCGGGCGGTGACGATCTGGCTGAGGGCGTCGAGGGCGGACTGGGTGGCGCGGTTGAGCGGCACCTGCTGGAGGAAGCGGGCGCGTTCGGCGGGGGGCAAGGCGGCGGCGGCGGTGTCCATAGCGCGGGCGGCGGCCTGGATGTGGGCTGATGCGGCGGCGGCGTCACCGGCGGCACGGGCGGCGACGTGGCTCGCGTAGGCGACCAACTGGTGCAGGACAGCGCGATCAGCCGAATCGGCCAGATCGGCGCGGGCGGCGGCTGCGGCCTGAACCGCCTCCATTGGGTGTCCGGCGGCCAGAGTCAGGGCCAAACACGCCCGACTCTCGGCGAGGTTTTCGCGCTCGCCGAGGCGCTCGCGGATGGCGCAGGCGGCCCGCAGGGACTCGGCAGCATCGGGGTTGACCTCACCCCCCAGCCCCCTCTCCGCGTGACGGAGAGGCGGAGTCGGATTATGCCAGTTTAGCAGGGCCATGCCACGGTTGTGGTGGGCGTAGCCTTCGATGCGCGCCAGCCCGGCGGCCTGGCTGGCGCGCAGAGCCTCGGCGGCGTAGCTGAGGGCGGCGGCGCGGTCGCCGAGCAGGGCGTATGCCTGGGCCAAATTGCTGAGGGCGGCGGCGACACCGGCCTGCTGGCCGAGGGCGCGGAAGTCGGTGAGGGCGGCGGCGAAGGAATCGATGGCCGCGACATAGTCACCAATGGCGAGGGCGACCTGGCCGAGGTTGAGGATCGTGGTGGCCTCGCCCCAGCGGTCGCTCAGCTCGCGGCTCAGGTCGAGAGCCTGCTGGTGGTGGTTGCGGGCGCTCTGGTAGTTACCCAGGCCCCAGCGGGCGCAGCCGAGTCCGTTGAGGGCACGGGCCTGGTTAAGCAGGTCGCCGGTGTGCTGGAAGAGATCGGCGGCGCGGGCATAGCCCGCGATGGCCCCCTGGTGATCGCCGACGGCCCAGGCGACCAGAGCCAGGTTATGGGCGGTCGTCGCCTCGCCACGTGGGTCGGCGGCAGCCTGGTAGCGGGCGCGGGCGGCGAGCAGGTGGGTCTGGGCGGTGCGGTAGTCGCCGCGCTGCTGGGCAAGCTGGGCGATCAGCTCAAGAGCGCGGGCCTCCTGGCCCGCGTCGCCCGCTGCGGCCGCGAGGTCGCGGGCGCGGGCGGCGGCGACCTCGGCCTCGGCGACGTGACCGCTGCGGATGCAGCGGTCGGCGCGCAAGGTGGCGGCCTCGGCGGCGCAGCGGGGGTCGCCGATCTGGAGAGCGAGGGCGTCGAGCGAATTGAGCGACTCCAGGGCGGCGACGTGGTTATCGCTGACAGCGAGGGCAGCGAGGTGGCCGCGTGCAGCGCGATAGCGGCGGGGCAGATCGTGGGCAGGGAGCAGGGCCAAAGCCTGGGCGAAGTGACGGCGGGCAGCGGGCAGAGCCTGGGCGACCAGTTCGCGCTCGGCGGCGGCGAGGGCGGCGAGGGCGGCGGTGGGGGCGTCACCGGCCTCGCTGGCGTGATACAGACGGGCGAGGGCATCGTCGGGGGCGCAGGCGACC
>CAIWXH010000371.1 GCA_903916565.1 uncultured Oscillochloris sp.
CAGCCGCGCCCTGTCCCTTGATGTGGAAGTGACCGACGTAGACGGCCAAATCATCGCTGGGCAGGGCGCACTGCGGCTGCACGCGGGCGCGTTCTACATCGGCCTGCGCCCCGACGGCTACGTGGCCGAAGTCGGCAAGCCCCAGTCCGTCGCGCTGCTCACCCTCGACCCGCAGGGGCAGCCGGTCGGCGGGCGCACGCTTGAGGTGAGCGTCTTCACCCGCGAGTGGTACAGCGTGCGCGAGCAGGGCAGCGACGGGCGCTTCTACTTCACCTCGGCCTTCACCGACACGCTGGTGCAGACGCTTGCGCCCGCCACCACCGACGCACAGGGCCGCGCCACGGTCAGCTTCGTCCCGGCGAAGGGCGGCTCGTACCGCCTCGTCGCCACCGGCAAAGACGACGGCGGGCGCAGCGTGAAGGCCAGCGCCTACACCTGGGCCTACGGCGGCTCCGTTTTCTGGGGCGTGAATGACTCCAATCGCATTGACCTGATCGCCGACAAAGGCAGCTACAACCCCGGCGACACGGCGAAAATCCTGGTCACCGCGCCCTACGCGAATAGCAGCGCCCTGCTGACGATTGAGCGCGGCGCGGTGCTGGAGCACCGCCTGCTCACCATGAGCGGCACCAGCCAGTTGATTGAGGTGCCAATCACCGCCGCGCACGCGCCAAACGTCTACGTCTCGGTCGTGCTGATCACCCCGGCGGGTGCCGCCGATTCTGCCACCGCGCCCGCCACGCCCGATTTGCGAATGGGCCTGATCAACCTGCCGGTTTCGACGGTGCAGCAAGAACTGAGCATCACGCTCACCCCCGACAAGGCCACCGTCGGCCCGCGTGACGAGGTGACCTACAGCGTCAAGACGGCGGACTACACCGGCAAAGGCGTGCCCGCCGAGCTTTCGCTGGCCCTGGTGGACAAGGCCGTGCTGTCGCTGGCCGACGATCCCAACCCGAGCCTGCACCAGATCTTCTACGAAAAGCGCCCGCTCGGCGTCTTCACCTCACAGTCGCTCATCGCTCTAGCCGACCGCGTGACGCTCGCGCTGCTACCGGGCAGCAAGGGCGGCGGCGGCGGCGGCGGCGCGACAATGCAAGGCATGGTGCGGCGCGACTTCCCCGACACGGCCTACTGGAACGCCGCCGTGGTAACCGGCGCCGACGGCACCGCCAGCGTCACGGTCAAGCTGCCCGACAGTCTGACCACCTGGCGCATGACCGCCCGTGGCGTCACCCAGGCGACCGAGGTCGGCCAGACGACGACCGACATTATCGCCACGCGCCCGCTGCTGGTGCGCCCGGCGCTGCCGCGCTTTCTCACCGAGGGCGATGCGCCGCAGCTTGGCGCGGTCGTGCAAAACAGCACTGGTGCCGCCATTGACGCCACCGTGACCATGGAAATCATCGGCGCTGACAATCAGCCCGCGCCCATTCAACTGAGTGACGCAGCCACGCAGACGGTGAGCGTGCCAGCCAACGGGCAGGCGGTGGTGCGCTGGAAGGCCACCACCAGTGGCGCGGGGACGGCGACGGTGCGCCTGCGCGTCTCCGGCGGCGGGCTGGAAGACGCCCTGGAGCAGCCGCTGCCCATTCAGCGCTACGCCACCCCCGAGGTCGCCGCCAGCGCTGGGCAGGTCTTCGACACCACCATCGAGACATTGCGCCCACCGCAAGGCATCACCACCGACGGCGAGGTGAAGATCGAGTTGCTGCCGTCGCTCGGCGCGGGCGTGCGGAGCGGGCTGACCTTCCTCGAAACCTTCCCCTACGGCTGCACCGAGCAGACCGTGAGCGCCTTCCTGCCCAACGCGGTCAGCTACCGGCTCTACAAGCAGCTTGGCAGCGACGACGCCGCGCTCAAAGCTGCACTGGAAAAGAACCTCGCCAGCGGGCTACAGCGCCTTACCGCGCTGCAAAGCCTCGATGGCGGCTGGGGCTGGTGGGAGAACGACACCAGCGAGCCATACCTCAGCGCCTACGTGGTGCAGGGGTTGGGCGAAGCGGTGAAGGCGGGCTACAGCGTAGACCAGGCGATGCTCGACCGTGGCCTGACCTACCTCAAGGATGTGTTTGAGCGTGACGCGGAACTGTCGCGCACGTTCCCGCAAACGACGCGCCTGAACACCCGCGCCTACATTCTCTTTGTGCTGAGCGAACTGGGCCAGCCCGACCGAGGGCGCACCGTGGCGCTCTTCGACCAGCGGGCGCAGCTTGACAGCTACGGGCGGGCCTATCTGCTGATGGCGCTCAAAGGCCAGAGCGACAATGAGCGTGCCGCCGCGCTGGCCGCCGACCTGACGGGCAGCGCCATCATGCGCCCCGCCGACGCGCACTGGGAAGAGACGCAGACCGACTACTGGACGATGAGCAGCAACACGCGCACGACGGCCCTGGCGCTGCAAGCGCTGGTGCGCGCCGACCCAACCAGTGTGCTGGTACCGAATGCGGTGCGCTACCTCGTCGGTCTACGCGACCAAGGCCACTGGCGCACCACCCAGGAAACCGCCGTCACGCTCATGGCGCTGAGCGAGTACGTCGCCCAGAGCGGCGAACTGGCGGGCGACTACACCTACCACGTCGCGCTGAACGACAAGAGCCTTGCCGATGGCAGCGTGGGCCGCGACAATCTGACGCAGCCCATCAACCTGATCGTGCGCCTGGCCGACTTGGCCCAAGGTGCCGACAGCCGCCTGAGCCTTCAGCGCCAAGCAGGCGCAGGCCAGACTGGCGCGGGGCGGCTCTACTACACGCTACGGATGCGCGGCTACCAAGACGCCGCGAGCGTGCAGGCGCTTGACCAAGGCGTCGGCGTGAGTCGCGAGTACGCGCTGGTGGACACGACAACGCTCAGCCCAACGGGCGAACTGACGACGCAAGCCCGCGTGGGCGAAGTCGTGCAGGTGCGCCTCACGCTCACCGTGCCCGAGGACATGCCCTATTTCATGGTCGAAGATATGCTGCCGGCGGGCCTAGAGCCGCTTGACACCAGCCTGAAAACGACCAGCGCCGCCGCCCGCGACCCGGAACTCAGCGCGGCGAACGGCGAGCAGCCCTTCTGGTGGTACTTCAACCGCACCGAGGTGCGCGACAACCGCGTGGCGCTCTTCGCCACCGACTTGCCGCAGGGCACCTACGTCTACACGTATTTGGCGCGGGCGGTCACACCGGGCAGCTTCCAGACCTTGCCCGCCACCGCAATGCGTACCTACGCCCCCGAGGTCTTCGGGCGCAGCGCCGGGACGCTCTTCACCGTAGTCGGCCCGTAACATTAGTACAGCTCCATGGAAATCCCTTGCCGGTTGTTGTGGAGGTGTAGAGCTGCCATTGCGCTACACCTCCACACCTCTACAGCGTAACCAGAAACGGACTTCTGCAAGGCTATACTAGAAGGAGATAGTTCGCGTGCTCACCCTGATTCTCACCTTAATCGCCACCGCACTCAGCCTCATGCTCATCACACGACTGGGCATCGGCATCAGCGTGCGCGACTTCAACACGGCGCTCATCGCCGCCCTTGTGATGGGCCTGATCAACGCCTTTCTTGGCCCCGCCCTGGGCCAGATGAGCGTGCTGCCAACCGCCCTCTCAGTGAATCTGATCACGATCATCATCAACGCGCTGCTCTTCTGGCTGGCGACCGCCATCGTCTCCGGCTTCTATCTTCGCAACGGCTTCTGGAGTGCGCTGGTCGGCTCGATCCTGCTCGCGGTGAGCAACGGAGTCATCCTCTGGGTGTTGGGGCGTCTCGGCATTGGGTAGGCCGAAGACAAGGTTTCAGGTGTCGGGTTTCAGGTTTCAGGCCGAGCAAGGGCGTGGCGTTCCTGCGCCCGCCCGGTGATGCCTTACGGCTTTGCGTAAGATCGCCCCAACTTGGCCTGATACCTGACACCTGATACCTGGCACCTGGCACCTAACACCTTACCGCTGCGGCACCAGCAGCATCCCCTCAAGCGAAGCCCGATAGCGCGTCCCCGTCGCATCGGTTGACAGCTCCACCGGCGCCACCAGATAGTGCAGGCTACCAGACTGAATCTGCGGCTCACAGGCGCAGTCGCCACGCGCCAGCCGCAGGAATTCAGCGGCAAAGGCTTGGTCAAGCGCCGTAGCATCACTGCCAAGCGCCACCCCAAGCTCGATGCCGGGTGCCACAAAGGGCTGGGCCACCAACACCTGCGCGGTCACCGTCGCTGCGACCGGCGGCGACGGCAGCAGCCCCAGGCGCAGCACAGCAAAGCCAGCCCCCCCAATGATCAGCAGCAGCAAGACGACAAGCGCCACCACGCCGCCACGTCGCCGGGGCGAACTGGCTGGCACCGCGATGGCCGCTGGGCTTAACGCAGGCATCGTCCGCGCCGCACGCGCATTAGTGACGGGAACCGCAGGCGCCGCCGGTCGTGTCACACTCGCCGCAGCCACGCGGGGCGGCGTCACCTGACGCACTGGCGTGGGCAGCAGCGCCGCACGCAGCTCGGCAATGCTCTGGAAGCGATCCTCCTGGCGCATCTGGGTGGCCCGCGCCACCGCCGCCTCAGTGCGCGCCGAAATGGTCGGCACCAATGTACGCAGCGGCGGGTAGCTAAACGGTGGCTCATCCTGCGGGTTGCGCCCGCTCAACAAATGGTGCAAGGTTGCCCCGAGCGCGTAAATATCCGAGGCCCGCGTGGCAAGACCCTGGTATTGCTCGGGCGGCGCGTAGCCTGGTGTGCCAATCTGCGTGCCCCGCGCCTGCACCTGAAACACTTTGGCGATGCCGAAGTCAATCAGCTTGAGCGTGCCGCCTGACTGCTCGACCATCACATTCGAGGGCTTCATGTCACGGTAGATCACGCCCTGCGCGTGTAAATAGCCCAGCACATCACACAGTTCATCAGCCCAGGCCAGCACCCGCGCCTCTGGTTGGGCACCCTCGCGGGTGACAATTTCGTCCAGATCTTCGCCCCGGATGAAATCGAGCACCAGGTAGTGCCGCCCCTCGTCGTTGAACGAGGCGTAAACCCGTGGGATGCGCGGATGCACGAGTCGCCCCAGCGTCGCCGCCTCTGCCGCAAAGCGCACCGCTGCTTCGTCCCGCTCACGCGGTTCCGTGAAGCGGTCGAGCATCTCTTTGACCGCGTAGATCGTCCCGTCCTCGCCCCGTCCCTCGTACACCGCCCCCTGCCCACCCTCTTTCAGCACGCGGGTAAGCCAATAGCGCGGCCCATCATTATTCAGGATGAGGTCGCTCCCGCAGTACTGGCAGAGGCTGACGCTCACGCTGTTCGGCTTCTGGCAGCTTGGGCAGATCACTGGCTGAGTGGTCATTGTTCAGAAGATCTCAGGGCGGGCCAAGCCCGCCCTGAGGAAAACCGACGCTCATCGGCATTGTTCGCTTAGACAAGGTGTCAGGTGTCAGTTCGAGCGCAACAGAAAGCCCTGTGTGTGCCGAAACGGTAAAGTAACCATGAACCTAACCCCTAACCCCTAACCCCCGCCCTTACCGAAACGGCGGCGAGGCCAGAACGCCACCGGAGCCAAGGTTCCAGACCTTGTTTGGGCCACGATCAAGCGCGAACGGCGTGGTCGGCCCCAGGTTGCGCTCGTAAATGTCGCCGTAGTTGCCCACTTCACTGATGATGGCGTATGCAAAGTCATTGCTCAGGCCCAAACCCTTGCCGAAATCGCCCTCGACACCGAGCAAACGCCGCACGCGGGGGTCTTTGCTGCTCTTCACCAGATCCGCCACATTCGCCTGGTTGACCCGCACCTCTTCGGCGTAGAACGTCGCAAAGACGACCCAAGTCACCACGTCGCGCCACTGCTCGTCGCCCTCGATAAACGCCGGCCCAAGCGGCTCACGCGAGATGCGCTCGCCAAGAATGGTGTGCGCGCTTGGCTTGGTGAGTGTCTGGCGCTTCGAGACAAGCTGCGAGCTGTCGCTCGTCACCGCGTCGCATTCGCCCCGGTCATACGCAGGGTAAAGCTCGTTCTCGTCGTCGTACAGCACCGCCGTAAAGGTGATGCCACGGGCGGCAAAGTCGTCATTGAGGTTCTGCTCGCTGGTGGTGCCACGGGCCACACAGACACGCTTGCCAGCCAAGTCAGCCGACGCAGCAACCCCGGCGTCGGCGTGAACCATAAAGGTCTGCCCGTCATGAAAGGTCGTCGGCCCAAACGCGAGTTGGGCAATATCGCGCCCCAGCGTCCAAGTCGTGTTGCGGAACAGCACATCAACGGCCCCGCTACGGATGGCGTCGAAGCGCTCGTTCCGCCCCGAGGTGTTCAGGCCAACGAACTCGACCGCATTGGCATCGCCAAAGATCGCCGCCGCCACAGCCCGACAGAAATCCACATCGAAGCCGCTCCAGGTGTCGCGCACCCGGTCGTACAGGCCAAAGCCGGGTAGATCCGCGTTCGTGCCGCAGATCAGTCGGCCACGCTCACGCACGCGCTGAAGCAGCCCCGTGCCCGTTGCCACCGAGGAAGCCGTGGGGAGCGCCGTTGTGTCCACCGGCACCGCCAGCGTCGCCGCAGGCACCATCGTCGGGGGATTTCGTGCGGCACTCGTGGCTATAGGGACATTTGGGGTCGCCGTGACGATGATCACCACCGGCTGCGGCGTCGGCGCTTGGCCCAGCGAGAGGCCGCTACAGCCGCCAAGCAACGCGCCCGCGCCAAGCAAGGCGCACAGGCGCGTCAATGTTCGCGTCCAGACGCGGGTCGGTCGGGTTGACGATGCACATTTCACAAGGGAACTCCTCTGCATGAGGTGTGCGCCAAGGTTCCAGACTGGCTAAGCGTACCGTACCATTTTGCGCTAGGTGCGCTGCCGAGAAAGCCCGCTTGGGTTGTGTGACGATGCTCGTCAGGCACGGAGCGCAGTAGGCCGTGAGGTTCGGCCTTCGTGATCTTCGGGGGCTTCGTGGTAGAAACCTAACACCAATACCTTTCAAATAAGCTGCTAGGGAGCCATCCACGAATATATCACGAATACGCGAATAAGGTATTGCACGGCGCTATTCGGGTATTCATGACCTATTCGTGGACGGCGCGGCATGGCCTTATTTGAAACGTATTAAACCTAGCGCACATCTCCGCCGCCGTGGCTTACTCCGCGCCCTCCACTTGCGGGGCGCTAAGTTGCAGGGTGGGCGCACTGAGCCAGCGCCGTAGCTGCGCGTACACCTCGGGCCGGTCAAGCAAGTCCAAATGGTTCATCGTGTAGCCGACCCACTGGCGCTCTTCAGGCAAGGCCAGGGCCAAGCGTGCATCTGAATGCCGCCCAAGCGCACTGCTCACGGGCACCAGCCCATCGCCAAACAGTTGGTCGTTGAAGTCGCCGGGAATCGCCCCAGTGGTCGCCGCCATCGCGTAAACGCGCACGCCACGCGGCAGCGGCACCGGCTGACGCTGGTCGCCGACATCGGCAAAGCGGTCGTGACGCGACCAATCCGTCGCCAACAGATTACCGTAGCGCAAATCGGTGATACCAGCGCTCCGCATCTGCCCGAGGCGCACAAACGCAGCACTGTAGGCGCTCACGCCCAGCAACAGATTGAGCCAATTACCGCCCCGTTCAAGCGGGGCACCGTGGTGGGGCGTGCCCAGAAAGACCAGTGAGCGCAAGTGGCGCGGCCAGACATAAGCGGCGGCGACCGCATCGTGATAAGCGCTCCGCGCAACCAGCCCGCCCATACTGTGAGCAACGATGGTCAACTCTTCAATGGGCACCGGCCAATGCTGCACCAGCGTCTCAAGCATGTCGGCAAACGTGCGCCCATTCGCCGAAATATGCAGCCCCGTGTTGTAGCGCAGATAGACCGGCGTGTAGCCGAGGTCCGCCGCCAGCGCCGCGCCATGATCGTGCCCCTTACGGTTCCAGTGGCGGTCGTTCAGACACAGCCCGTGAACCAGCACGAGGATTTTGCCGCCGAGTGGGGGGCTTGCGGCGGCCAGCGCCGGAACTGGCAGCCCAAGTGGCTGCTCATTCAGACGCAAACGCATGTTCAGCGCCAGCGGATTCGCGCTGCTCGTCAGATAATCACCCAACACGCCATTCAGCGCCGCGACCAAGGCGTCACGCTCCGGCGACGGCAGCGACTCGTCCACGGGCGGGAGGCTTGGGGGCAGCACCGTGTCAAGGCCGTGGCCCACCAGTTGCGTGATCCCACGGATGCTCGCGTAGACCAGTTCCGTAATGCCCCGGATGGGGCCATCAATCGGCAGGCCAAAGCGCTCAGGGACGCGCAGAACCGTCTGGTGCATCTGTTCGACCAGATCAGTGATCCCGAGCGTCGCCGCAACGGCTAGACGGCCAACGCCACGCAGATCAGTAGGACGGACAGGCGGCTTCGCGGTCATGACACCTCGATGCGTTAGGCGCGACTCTACGCAATGTGCGAACGGTGGGCGTCACAGGGACGGACGCTTCGGCAGTATAGCACGCTCATCGGCGCTACACTGTCAGGCAACAGCAGCGGCAAGGCGGCTCTAGCGCACAACGCACACAGATAAAGCCCTCGCTGCACGAGGAAGCCTGCTTTTGGCGGGCTTGATCTTGCAGCAGAGGGCTTGCACGCTGGGGCACCGGCGCATAGGCAATCAGCCGCCACGCCGACAAAAGGACGCTACGCCTCCGCTTTCGGGCGACGGGTCGGACGCTTGCGCTCCGAGGCTTTCTTCAACCCAATCGCATGCAGGGCCACGGAGTCATCGCCGTACTGGGCCACGATCTGGGCTTTGGTTCCCTTGATCGCCTTGTGGAAGTTAAAAATCGCCGTGATCGCCTGATCGCGAATGGTGTCGGCCTCTTGCAAAACCCGGCTCTCAACCTGCAAGATCGCAAGCATCGTCGCCTCAAGTTGCTGAAGCACCGCAACGCTGTAGGCCGCATTCAAGGGGGTGTAGTCACTCAAATTCAAAATCGAAGCAAGGGTGGCGCGGTCTGCTGCAATCACATCCTGGGAGAGACGAACATTCGCACGGGTTGTCATTGAGCGAGTTCCTTTCAGTGACGGGTAGCACAGTGTTCGAGTAGCGCCTGACACGAAGAGAAGTGTAGCAAGGAAATGTCGCGCTGTCCAGGATTACTTTATGGCTATTTCGCGCATAGTACTCAAGTATGATGTACGGGCCATGCGCTTCAATGCAGGCGCCATGCGCTTCAATGCAGGCCCCATGAAGCGCAATGCAGGCCCCATGAAGCGCAATGCAGGTGCCATGAAGCGCAATGCAGGCCCCATGAAGCGCAATGCAGGCCCCATGAAGCGCAATGCAGGTGCCATGAAGCGCAATGCAGGCCCCATGAAGCGCAATGCAGGTGCCATGAAGCGCAATGCAGGCCCCATGAAGCG
>CAIWXH010000372.1 GCA_903916565.1 uncultured Oscillochloris sp.
CGCACCTGTGTACTGCGTGACGAGGCGCACCAGCCGATCGGTGTGCGCGAACTCGCGCTGGCGCTGCCGGCTGCGAGCTATCGCACCGTGACCTGGCGCGAAGGTGAGAGCGGCGTTTTGATAGCCACTTGAATTGGACGGTTCGAAAGGTGTGTGTTTTTCTTCGTCGATCTTCTTCGACTGTTTTTTTCTAAAAGTTTTTCTGACTCTTCTTCCGCGCTTTAGCTTCTGCGCCGGTCCTCTTTTCGTTTTCTTCCCTTTGCGAACGTATCGCGCTTCGCGGTGAGTGTTTGCGCCGCATGATTCGCCGCAAGGAGGGTGGATCGATGACGCGCCCAGAGTTGCCCAAATGCCTGTGTTGCAAGAAATTGTTCCGAGTCGATCCGCGCAACGCGAGACACCAGAAATACTGTAGCGAACTGAGCTGCCGCAAAGCGAGCAAGGCGGCGAGCCGGTGCGTTTGGTTGGCCAAACCGGAGAACCAGGACTACTTCCGCGGACCGGAGAATGTCGTGCGGGTGCAGGCGTGGCGTGCTACCCACCCGGAGTACTGGCGGCGTCCGGCTGTGCAACGGGTGCAGAAGCCAATTGCGTTACAAGATCTCTGCCAGACGCAGGCTGTTGAAATCGCGGAAGATTCTCAAAGTATGTCGCAATCTGCGTTACAAGATCTCTTAGTGGACCAACCTGCTGTCTTGATTGGCTTTATCGCTCAATTTACCGGCAGTGCGTTACAAGATGACATCGTCAGAAGCACCCGACGGCTGGTAGAACTAGGGCAAGACATCTTGGCAGGGAGGGGCGGTGGTGGCCATCAAACGGGTGATCTGTTCCGAACGAGTGCGTAAGATTCCCACCCAGTTCAGCTGGGTTGATCACCGGCTGGTACGCGAACGGTATATTGAGCGCTGTGATGCGCATGCGGCTGCGCTGTACCTGTTCCTGGTGACGGTGGCCGATGCCCAGGGCCTGAGCTACTACTCCGATGCGTCGCTGGGAAGAAGTCTGTCGACCGATCCGGTGCGCCTGAGCAAGGCACGTGGCGATCTGATGCGCGCAGGACTCATCGCCTATCAACGACCGCTCTACCAGGTGCTGGCCCTGGATTCGCCCCCGCGCGTCGAGGTGCGCGAACTCAGTGCCGACGAGATCGCCGTAAGGCTCGGTCGGCTGCGTGCAGCCATGGGGCTCACACCATGATCAATTATGAGACCTACTGCAAGATCCGTGATTACCATGAGCGCGAGCGGCTCACCATCGCGCAGATCGCCCGCGCGCTCGGCGTGCATGCGCAAACGGTGGCCAAGTGGGTGAAGCGCCCCCAGTTCCGAGCACGACAGTCCGCGCCGCGCATAAGCCGGCTCGATCCGTTCAAGGCGCAGATCGTGCGCCTATTGGAGACTCATCCGTACAGCGCACAGCAGATCTTCCAGCGCTTGCGCGAGGAAGGCTTTGAAGGCGGCTTCACGATCCTCAAGGACTATGTGCGCAAGGTACGTCCGGTGCGTCGGGAAGCATTCCTCAAGCTCTCCTTTGCCCCCGGGGAGTGTGCCCAACTCGACTGGGGTGAATACGGCTCGATTGGCGTCGGATCGACGCGT
Source organism: uncultured Oscillochloris sp. (assembly GCA_903916565.1). GTDB lineage: Bacteria > Chloroflexota > Chloroflexia > Chloroflexales > Chloroflexaceae > CAIWXH01. The sequence goes on from CAIWXH010000372.1 coordinate 1,602, forward strand.
CGGCGGCTCTCGTTCTTCATCATGGTGCTGTGCTACAGCCGGCTCATGTATGTCGAGTTCACTGTTTCGCAGACCATGGAGCATTTCCTTGCCGCCCACGAGCACGCGTTCGCCGCGTTCCACGGCATTCCGGCGCGCCTCATGATCGACAATTTGAAGTCGGCTGTACTCCAACGCGTGGTCGGTGAAGCACCGGTGTTCAATGCGCGATACCTCGATTTCGCGCGTCATTGGGGATTTGACATCTCCCCTTGCAACGTCGCCAAGGGTAACGAGAAGGGCCGTGTCGAAAACGGCGTCGGCTACGTCAAGAAGAACTTCCTCAATGGCTTGGACTTCCTCGACTTCAGCGCCGTGAACCCCGCCGCCCAAGTGTGGCTCGACACCATCGCCAACGTGCGCATCCATCGCGAGACCCATCAGCGGCCGGTGGATTTGTTCAAGGAAGAGGAGCCGCGTTTGCGCCCGCTCAATCCGATGCGCTACGACATCGCCCGCATCGAAAGCCCGCGCGCCTCCAAACAGTTCCGCGTCACGCTCGATACCAATCGCTATTCGGTGCCGGCCGAGTATGCGAGTCAGCGCGTCACGCTGAAGGCTACGCCAGACTGGGTGTGCATTTACCACCAGGACAAGCTGATCGCCCGCCATGTCCGCACTTATGATCGGCGCCAAGATATCGAGGACCCCGACCATCCGAAGGCGCTGCTCGCGCAGCGGCGCAACGCCCGTGAGCAACGATTGCTGATGCGGTTCTTGAGCCTGTCGCGTCACGCTCAGGTCTATTACGAGGGGATCGAGCAGCGCCGTCTCAACCCGCGTCATCACTTGCGCAAGATCGTGGCCTTGAGCGAAATCTACGGCGTGGACGCCGTCGACCGCGCGATCCAAGACGGCATTGCCTTCCACGCCTATAGCTGCGAGTACATCGCCAACATCCTTGAGATGCGAGCCCGGGCACTCCCCGAACCCGGGGCGCTGCATCTCACCCGTCGCCAGGACCTCCTGGATATCGAGATCGCCGCACCGGATCTCTCACCCTATGAGATTAATCACGATGAAGAAACTTGAGCGTAAGACCACACCCGGCATCGAGCCCGCAGCCGATTCGCTGCGCGCGCAGTTGGCGAGCCTCAAACTGACGTATCTGCTCGAGCACTTCGAATCCCTGACACAACAAGCCGGTGCCGAGCAGTGGTCTCACCTCGAGTATCTGGCGCGGCTCATCGAAGGTGAGGCCCACCGGCGCGAAGACCGCAGTATCCAACGCAGGGTTGGTCATGCCCGCTTTCCAGTACTCAAGACCCTCGATCAATTCGATTGGGGTTGGCCGAAGAAGATCAACCGACCCCAGATCCAGAATCTGTTTCGCCTGAGCTTCATCGAGGACAACGCCAACGTCATCTTCATCTCCAACGTCGGTCTAGGCAAAAGTCACCTCAGCATCGCCCTCGGGCACACCGCCTGTCTGCGCGGCTACTCGGTGCTCTTTACTACCGCGGTCGAAATCATCAACTCGCTCTCCGCGGCGCAGGCGCATGGCAACCTCAAACGCGAACTGCGCAAATATCTTAAGCCGCGCCTGCTACAAATCGACGAACTGGGCTATTTGCCTATCGACAAACACGGCGCTGACCTGCTCTTCCAGGTCATCAGTCAAAGATATGAGCGCGGTGCTATCGTCCTCACCACAAATCGCGCCTATAAGCACTGGCCCGAGATCTTCAACAACGACAGCACGCTTACCTCCGCGCTCCTCGATCGGCTGCTCCATCACGCCGAAACCGTCCTCATCGAGGGCAAAAGCTATCGCATGAAAGACCAGATCGAGGGGTGAATCGCATCGCTTTGCAGTCGCTCTTGCATAACGAATTCTAAACCGGAAGATCTAAACGACAATCACGCCGCCGCGCACACTCTCGCAGCTCAAAGTAAACGCCCATGAATGTGCGCTTGGTTCGAACAACCGTCCTTGCTGCCGGAATCACGAC
>CAIWXH010000373.1 GCA_903916565.1 uncultured Oscillochloris sp.
CACACATATCTTGCAGCCGCGCCTCTGGGACAACCCAAAGTACAACAGCCCTGACCAACCCCTCGTCGGCGTCTCGTGGTACGAGGCGGCGGCCTACTGCCGCTGGCTGACCGAGGTCGGTCACGCGCAAGGCTGGCTGTCGCCGAATGAAGTGATTCGACTGCCCACGTCGCTGGAGTGGGAATGCGCCGCGCGCCCCGGCCACGACCGGCGTGAACACCCATACCCCTGGGGCGATGCGACACCAACTGCGGAACACGCCAACTTCGCGGCGGCTGGTGTCGGCGCACCCTCGCCTGTGGGCTGCTTCCCGGCGGGCCGTGCGCTCTGCGGTGCCGAAGATCTGGTTGGCAATGTGCTGGAATGGCTCGCCACATCAAATCAGGACGAGGCGAATCTTGCGGCGTTTGAGCCGCGAAAAGACTTTACACCTAATGAAGGTGCATTGCTTTCATTCACGTATTATGGCGATGATTTAGACCAAATGTGCTGCGGCGCCCGCAACTGGGACTACCCGGACTTCTGGTACAACAACAGGGGATTTCGGGTGGTTCAGTCCCTCCGCGCTCACGAATAAGGCTTCTGGATGCTGAATTCTGACTTCTGGTTTCTGTTCTCCTGAATCCTTGGGGGTCTGGGGGCATAGCCCCCAGCCGCGCGCAGCGCGGAATCGCGGTGTAAAGAATAAAGGCACTACCGCAAACGTTGCCCTGTCGCGTTGGTCATGCTGAGCGTAGCGAAGCATCTCGACCGGGACGCTGAGCGCCAGCGAAGCGTGACAGGGTGAGTTTTGCGCTACTGCGAATAAAGGCCATCCCTATGTCCGAAATCAACCCCTCCCACCAGATCGTGGCACAGCTTACCGCCGCGATCAGCGCGGGCACGCTTGCCGACGGCAACCCGGCGCAGGCGTGGGCGCTCGTCGAGCGGCACCTCGCCCCTGACCGGCTGGCGTCGGCCACGCTGCTGCTCTTCGCCAGCGACCCCGCCAGCGCCGACATGCAGCGCCGTCTCGCGCAGGCGCTGGACGCGCATCTTTCGGCTGACGAGCTGGCGCGGCTCAGCACGCTGCTGCGGGGCGGCGACGCGACGGTACGCACGCGAATCACCGCCGACGAGGATGCGCTGGTCGAACGGAGCGGCCACAAGGTGCTGGCACCGCCTGGGCCGGTGGATCTGGCAACGCACGCCGGGCCACGCGGGCGAATCATCGACAGCCCGATCACCGTCATCGGCGCGGGCGCATCGGCACCGAGCGCGCCGATGCCTGCCTCGCCACCCGAGGCCCGTGCGCCGCTCCCCGCCACACTAAGCGCCGACGGCGTCCACTTCAGCTACGGCCACGCCCTGATCATCGGCGTGAGCGCGTATCAACACTCGCGGCTGCGTGTCGGTGGCGGCACCACCGCAAACGACGCCCGTGCGCTGGCGGCGCTGCTGCGCGACCCGCAGCGGGCCGCCTATCCAGACGATCAGGTGACGGTGCTGCGGGATGCCACCGCGACCAAGGCCCGCATCCTCGCCGAACTGGAGACGCTGGCCCAGCGTCTGGCGGGCGCACCCGGCGGCACCGCCCTGATCTGCTTCGCCGGTCACGGCGAGCCGGTAGCGGGCAGCTATGCGCTGTTGCCGTATGATGCCGACCCGCAGCAGTTGGCGGCGACCGCAATCACCGCCGA
>CAIWXH010000374.1 GCA_903916565.1 uncultured Oscillochloris sp.
CATTGACCTGGGCGTGGTCGGCCCGCCCGTCGGGGCCAAGCGCGCCAACGTGCTCTTCTGGGGCGGCTTCGGCATCTCGGCGCTGAGCAAAAATCAGGAGGCCGCGTGGCGCTTCCTGCGCTTCTATGTGGGCGCACAGGGTGCCGAGGTCTGGAAGGACTGGGCGCTGCCCACGGTCAAGGCGGTGGCCGAAAGCTCGGGTCAGGCGGCTGACCCCATCGAGGGCGTCTGGCTCGCCGAGCTGAACCACCTTGCGCCACGGGCCTACGTCGCGACACCCTTCTGGGGTGCCACGGCAGATCCGGCGCTGCGGAAGGTGCTGGAGAAGGTGATCATTGACCCGACCACTGATGTGGCAGCGGCGCTGAAGACCGCCGTGCAAGAGGCCGATCAGGCGCTCAAAGACCAGAAGTAGCGCGTACCGCATGCTGGAAGTACCTGTCGGGTTGCATGGTGATTCTCGTCAGGCGCGGAGCGCAGCAGCACGCGGTTCGGCCTTCGTGCGCTTCGTGTGCTTCGTGGTCCAAAACCTGCCGCGTATGTCCGCCGACAGGTACTAGGTTCGCAGGAAGGTTTGGCGGGGCGCAATGCCCCGCCAAAAAATTGTATGGCGCGACTCTCCATCGCGCGCCGCGAGGCGCTCACCTTCTATCTGTGCATTTCGCCGTGGCTGGCGGGCGTGCTAATCTTTGTGCTTGGGCCGATGCTCGCCTCGTTCGGCCTCAGCTTTACGCGCTGGGATCTGCTGAGTTCGCCGGAGTTTGTCGGTCTGCGGAATTACGAGCGCATGCTCGGCGACCCGCTCTTTTGGCAGGCGCTCAAGGTGACCGCGATCTACACGCTGCTCTACATTCCCACCGAACTGGTTGGCGGTCTAAGCCTAGCGCTGCTGATGAACCAGCGCGTCCCTGGCATCGCCATTTTTCGTACGATCTTTTACCTGCCATCAGTGCTTTCGGGCGTGGCCTTCGTCGTGGTCTGGATGTGGATTTTTCACCCCGAGGCGGGCCTGCTGAATGTGGCTCTGGCGCAAATTGGCATCAGCGGCCCGCGCTGGCTGACCAACCCGCAGACGGCGCTCATCGCGCTGTGGATGATGAGCCTGTGGGGGCTGGGCCGCGCCGCCGTGATTTACTTGGCCGGTCTGAAGAGCGTGCCGAAGGAGCTACACGAGGCCGCGATCATTGACGGCGCAAGCGCCTGGCAGACCTTCCGCTACGTCACGATTCCGTTGCTCACGCCGACGATCTTCTTCAATCTGATCCTCAGCCTGATTGGCACCTTTCAGACCTTCACCAGCGCCTTTGTCGCCACCAACGGCGGCCCGCTCGACTCGACGCTCTTCTTCGTCCTCTATCTCTACCGCCAAGCGTTCGAGCGCTTCAGCATGGGCTACGCCGCCGCGCTCGCCTGGGTACTCTTCCTGATCATTCTGGCGCTGACGCTGCTCGTCGTGCGCTCGGCGGACCGCTGGGTCTACTACGAGGGAGTGCGCCACTGAGTACCGCCAATCCGCCGTCGCGGCGCCGCCGGGGCACGCTTGGCCGTGCGCTCGTCCTGACGCTGCTGCTCGCCGTCGCCGCGCTCTTTCTCGTCCCGCTGCTGTGGATGCTCTCGTCGTCGCTCAAGCCGGACTACGCGATCTTCGCCGTGCCGCCGCAGATCTTCCCCAACCCGCCGCGCTGGGCCAACTACCCCGAGGCGCTCACCTTTGTCCCCTTCGGGCGCTACACGCTCAACACGCTGCTGATCACCGTCGTGACGATTGTCGGCCATCTGCTGTCGTGTACGGTCGTCGCCTACGCCTTCGCCCGCCTGCGTGCGCCCGGTCGCGATGCGCTTTTTCTGGTCGTGCTGGCGACGATGATGCTGCCTTATCCGGTGACAATGGTGCCGCTCTACGCGCTCTTTCTGGCCCTTGGCTGGATCAACACGATTCTGCCGCTGACGGTGCCCGCCTTCTTCGGCAGCCCGCTCTACATCTTTCTGCTGCGCCAATTCTTCTTGACCCTGCCGACCGACCTTGAGGACGCGGCGCGGATTGATGGGGCCAACACCGCCCAGATTATCTGGCACATCATCCTGCCACTGGCGCGCCCCGCGCTGGCGACCGTGGCGATCTTCACCTTCCAGGCGACCTGGAACGACTTTCTGGCCCCGCTGATCTACCTCCACAACCCGCAATCCTACACGGTGACGCTCGGCCTCCAGTTCTTCCGCAGCAGCTACACGACGAACTGGGCCTATCTGATGGCGGCCTCGCTGGTCACGATGCTGCCGGTGGTGCTGGTCTTTCTGCTCGCCCAGCGGCTCTTTATTGAGGGGATCGCGCTGACGGGGATCAAGGGGTAGA
>CAIWXH010000375.1 GCA_903916565.1 uncultured Oscillochloris sp.
CTCGAAGCGGTGACTAGTCACGCGCAGACCGGCCTGCTCAACCGCCCAGGTTAGCTCGCCCATCGTGTAGGTGTGCGCGGGGGTTGTGTAGCGCGCCTCGCCCTCAAGCCGCATCTGGTGGCGAAACTCGGCGCGGGTGCTGAGGGGCAGCCAAAGCACGGCGCGCAGAATCGTGCGTAAGCGACTCTTGAAGTACAGTTCGTTGGGCGTCGTCACCAGCAGACGCCCGCCGGGGCGCAGCACGCGGGCAAACTCGCGCAGCACCGGCAGCGGCGAGTAGAGCAGGTGCTCGATCACCTCCGAGAAGACGACCCAATCGAAGCTGCCATCGGCAAACGGCAGCGGCTCGCGCTCAAGGTTGGCGCGGCGCACATCGGCGCCCAGCCGATCCCAGAGCGCTTGGCGCTTGCTCGGGTCAAGGTCAACCCCGGCCACCTGGTAGCCGGACTGCACCAGCAACTCGGTGAAGTGACCGGGCGTGACGCCGACCTCCAGCACGTTTGCGCCACGAGGCGCGTCAATGGCGCGCAGCATCGCGGCGAAGCGGTGGCGGTGCAGGCGAAAATAGGCCGCCTTGCCGTCGGCTTGGGCCGTGCGCTCAACCTGGTCGAAGATTGTTGAATCAGACATGGTTCGTGGCTGCTTTACCGTTTCGGCACACAGGGCTTTCTGCTGCGTTCGGACTGAAACCTGAAACCCGGCACCTGAAACCTTGTCTTAGCAGACAGTATTGTCATAGCGGCGCGCATCATAGCACGAGTGCTGCGGCGGGGCGAATCAACCTAGCCAATCCCAAGCAGGCGCATCGCCGTCTCGTGGACGCCCGAGGTAATGTAAAAGAAGCCCAGGGCCGTAATCACATAGACCGCCAGCAGTTGCGAGCCTTCGAGCCAGTTGCTCTCGCCGTCCATCGAGACAATCGTCGCCAGCAGCACCGAGAGCGTCAGCGCGGCCACCTCAATCACGCTGAAGAAGAGCGTCATCTGGGTGCCGAAGAGCAGGCTGATGAAGACCAGCAGCGGCCCGACCAGCAGCGCCACCTGCATCGAGGAGCCCATCGCAATCGTAATCGCCAAGTCCATCTTGTTCTTAAAGGCCATCTGCACCGCGACAATATGTTCGGCGACGTTGCCCACCAGCGGGATGATGATAATCCCGATGAAGAACTCGCTCAGGCCCAGCGCCTTAGCGAATGGCTCGACCGTGCCAACCAGGAACTCGCTCAGGAAGACGATGCCGAGCGTGCTGATGAGCAGCACACCGATGGCCGTGGGCACATTCCACTTGGGCGCGTGGTGTGCTTTGCCGCTCTCCGTCGTATTGTCGTCTACGCCCGAGTGCCCGCCGACACCGTGCTTAGGCTGGCTGAAGGTGAAGACGAGGCTCAGGACATACAGCACAATCAGCACGGCGGCGACGCCCATGCTCAGCGCGTCGAGCGCATTGTCATGCACCTCGGTGCTGAAAACGTGAAAGGCACCGAGGTCAATAGCGCGCAACACCTCGAAGAGCGTGGGGATGATCAGGCCGATCACGGCCAGGGTCATCATCGAGGCGGCCACCCCGGCGGCCTGGCGGTCGAAGCGCTGGATGCCGTGGCGCACGCCGCCCAGCAGCAGCGCGAAGCCCAGAATAAGCAGCAAGTTGCCCAAAATCGAGCCAGTGATCGACGCCTTCACCAGCTCGATCTTGCCCTGCGAAAGCGCCACAATCGAGATAATTAGCTCGGCGGCATTGCCCAGGGTTGCGTTGAGCAGACCGCCCACCTTGGGGCCAGTGTGTACCGACAGCTCCTCGGTGGCCTCGCCCAGAAAGCCCGCCAGCGGAATCAGGCCCAGACAGCAGATGACGAAGAGCGCCAAATCATTCTTCAGCCCAGGGATGAACTCAAGCGCGAAGGCGACCGGCACAAAGATGATCAGGTAACGCAGCCACTTCATAGAAAAGTCCTTCAGACCGGGAGGGTCGCAGGGAGGGCTTGGCCCTCCCTGGAAAATCACCCCTTACTTTCACGGTGACGAGCCACGAGTGGCTACGTCCCTTAGAAGCTGTCTGAAAAGGTATCGCCCCCCGCCCAACCTCCCCCCGTTGGGGTGATGAGCCGACTCCCACCCCCAACGGGGAATGGTTGGGGCGGGGGAATCGCGGGATGCCAGACCTTTTCAGACAGTCTCTTAGACAAGGTTTGTGGATGCTTTACCGTTCAGGCTCGTGCATGGCTTGCTGATACATTCGGCCTGAAACCTAACACCTTGTCCTACACCTGCTTCGCCTTCTTATTGCTGAGGAAATAGGCCAGGGCGGCGATCACCAGGGCGATGGCGGCACCGGGGTTCAGCAGGTCGCGCTGCCCGTCCCAGCTAATCACCTGGCCCAGAAAGAGTACGCCGAGGACGACAATCACCACGCCAATCAGCTTATCCTTCAGATCGTCGAGGTTGTGGATCACCAGCCAACTGGGCAGGTCAAGCGTATCATCAATAAACAGCTCGTAGAGGCCCATCGCGATCACGTACAGCACCGTCCCGAGCAGAAACATGTCCACATTTTCGATGGAATGGAGCAGCAGGGTTTTGCCGACCTTGCTGTTAAATTCCCTGGCGACGATCACTTCGCCGATGGTCATCACGGTGTTGGTGGCAGCGAAGATGAGCAGGGCGGTGGCGGCAAGGAAGATGCAGACGACCGGGATCACGGTGATGTAGCGGGTCGCCGCGAGAAAGCGTGACATGGTTGGTTCCCCTCACGTAAGGTGATTTGCCCAAGTGTACGTGCCAGGGCCAGCAGTGTCAACCAGCACCGCCGGGGGCTATGGTGGTTGCAAAGTCGTGCTGCGGCCCCACGCCCGGTGGCTGAAGCCACGGGCTACGCGGTGCGAAGGCCGCCTGCGCGGCCTCTTGGAGCCTGCGAAGGCAGGCTTCGCAGCATAAGAGCCGGGGGCTTCAGCCCCTCGGCGGGGGGGCAGCGCTACTTCGCGGCAGCGTCGGAGTCGCCAAGCATGTAGCTCCAGCCAAACTCGGTGTGGCGCGCACGCCCCTGGAGAGCCAAATCAATGGCGAAGTCGGCCATCGTTTTGACGACCCAGTCAAAGTAGTGGGGCGTCAGCGAGTTCACATCAAAGTCGGGGGCGGGGTTGGTAAAGTCAATCGCATAGGGGACACCCTGCTTTAGCGCGAACTCGACCGTGTTCATATCGTAGCCGAGCGCCTGATTGAGCTTCAAGGCTGACGCGGCGACCAGGGCACCCTCCTCGGGGGAAAGATAATCATCGTCACGGAAGTAGCGATGCGGCCAAGGGGCGTTCGCATCGAACTTGATCGTCTTCACCGCCTTACGCCCGATCACAATGCAGCGCACGTACTTCTCCCAGGCAATATACTCCTGGAGCATCATGCACTCGGTGCCAGTTTCGTTATAGGCCCGCCACAGATCCTCGAAGCTGCCGACCTTATAGACCTGCTTGAAGCCGCCGCCCCAGGCGGGCTTGAGGATCACGGGGAAGCCGCCAACGTAGGCGACGTGATCCTTCCAGGGAATGGGGTAGCGCAGATTGCGGAGCGACTCCTCGACAACCCCATCGACATACGAGTGCGAGGGCAGGGCGACGGTTTTGGGGTGGGCGATGCCCAGCTTCGTGCAGAGGCTTGCCCCAAAAAATTTATCGTCGGCGCTCCACCAGAAGGGGTTGTTGATCACGTGCGTGCCAGCTAGCGCGGCATTCTTGAGGTAGGTACGATAGTAGGGGATCTCGTGGCTGATGCGGTCGATGATCACCTCGTACTCGCAAGGCTCGGCCATTTGCGTCCCGCCCAACTTGAGAAACTCGGCGGTAACATCAACATCGCGCCGGTTGACCTCCTCGATGAATGCGGGCGGCCACGACCACTCACGGCCCACGATGACGCCAATCTTCTTGGTGCTCACAGATAGATCCCCTTTAGGGGCGGAAGCCCAAGCGCGTTAGCCTTGGGATGAAGCGCCCCGCTTGAGCGGCTTTAGCCTCTTGAATTGCGCTAAACCGTCATATATGGTACACTTATTCGTGTGTAAAGGCACGAAGCCGGTTCGCCGGTGGAGACGGTTAGAAACGCACATAAACAACTGAACCGAGGGCGTTCTGCTGGGGAAACCTCCGGCGGGTAAAAGGTTCAAGGTCGTATGCTTCGGTATATGCACGCGCTGCCGGGTTCGCCCGGCAGGGCCTCGGTAAGCAGGCCATACTACCCGGATGCCAGTCGAAGAACGGGACTGGTAGCGCCAGGGTAAAGCCCACCAGCTTGAGCGGTGGGTAGCTTACAACCGCTCCTACACTGCACTGTAAACGCTCACACGCGAGGCGGATTGTACCATGCTCAGGGTCGCAACAACGTCGCCCGCCAGCCCTCGCCCGGTGGCTGAAGCCACGGGCTACGGAGTACGAAGCCCGCGTAGGCGGGCTATCGAGCCTGCTAGCGCAGGCTTTGTCCCCAGGAGTCGGGCGCTTCAGCGCCCCGGCAACACCACGGTGGCAGCCTAGCGTACGACCTATTCACAGTATGTTATAATGCACCGGCGTTGCCGGGTTGTGTAATGGCAGCACGACGGACTTTGAATCCGTCTGTCCAGGTTCGAGTCCTGGCCCGGCAGCCACCGACCACCCACATGGCTGGTCATGCAACGCAACACAGCAATGGAGCTGACGCCCCACCCGACAGCCGACCTACGGCGGCCTCTCCGCTGTGGCGCACGGCTTCATTGTTTGTAAGGGATCTTTCCCATGGACGGACGCCTGCTGATCTTTAGCGGAAGCGCCAACCCCGACCTTGCCCGCGAGATTGCCACTAGCCTGCGGATGACCGTTGGGCGGGCAATGGTGGGCCAGTTTAAGAACGGCGAGACCCGCATCAAGCTGCACGACAACGTGCGCGGCTGCGATGTCTTCGTCATTCAGCCCACCTGCATCCCCGTCGATCACCACCTGATGCAACTGCTCCTGCTCATCGACGCCTTGCGCCGCGCCTCGGCACGCCGGGTCACGGCGGTGATCCCGTACTATGGCTACGCCAAACAGGAAAAGAAGACGGCGGGCCGCGAGCCGATCTCGGCCAAGCTGGTGGCGAACCTGATTCGCACGGCGGGCGCCGACCGCGTGCTAACGATGGATCTGCACGCACCAGCTATCGAAGGCTTCTTCGACATCCCGGTTGACCACCTCCAGGCGGCGCCGCTCTTGTCCGACTACATCCACGGCCTGAATTTGCCCAACCCGGTGGTCATCTCGCCAGACGCGGGCGGCGTGGGCCGTGCCAATCGCTTCCGCGAACGTATCGGCGCAGGGCTGGCAATTATCGCCAAACAGCGCCCCGAGCCTGATACCGCCGAGGTGCTTGAGATGGTCGGCGATGTCGAGGGGAAGACTGCGATTATCGTTGATGATATGATCTCGACGGGCGGGACGCTGGTCGAGGCCGCCGTTGCCCTCATCGAGCGCGGCGCCAGCAAGGTCTACGCCTGCGCGACCCACGGGGTCTTCGCCGCTGATGCGCTTGAGCATATCGCCCACTCGGAGCTGATCGAGACCATCGTCACCAATACCATCCCCCAAAGCCCCACGGCCCCCGATGCCCGGGTGCGCGTCATCAGCGTCGCCCCGCTCTTCGCCGAGGCGATTATGCGGATCCATAAGGATCTCTCGCTAAGCGCACTCTTCTCGTGAGCCTTGGGAGATGCCGCCAGGGAGGGCCAAGCCCTTCCTGACGGCATCTCACTGTGAAGCTGAACCAGCACATCCCCTTGTCCCCACTATCCCCTTGTTTTCAACATCTTCGATGAGCGAACCCGATTACACGGCCCTGATCGAGGCCGCGCTCACCGCGCACGAGCTGGCCTACGCGCCATATTCGCAATTTCAGGTTGGGGCGGCGGTGCTGACGGCCTCCGGGCGCATCTTTCGCGGGGGCAACCTCGAAAACGCCGCCTACCCAATGACCGTGTGCGCCGAGCGGGTGGCCCTGTTCAGCGCCTACGCGGCGGGCGAGCGTACGATTGTGGCGCTCGCCGTGGTGACGCCGACAGCGGCTGTCGCCAGTCCGTGCGGTGCCTGTCGCCAAGTCATCTTCGAGCTGGCGCCGCAGAGCCGGATCATTCTGCTGAATCGGGCCGGACACCAGCGGCTAACCACACCCCACGCGCTGTTGCCCGATGGCTTTGGGCCGACGCAGCTTGACGAGGCGCGGGCGACCTAAGCAACTTGTGAAGGACACACAAAGGCGGATGAGGTGTACCTCATCCGCCTTTGTGTGTCACAAAAAATGGTGGCACCTCCAAACACCCAGAGGAACACACCTACCGTTGCTGCCTTTCGGCCCTGGCGGGGTTTAGCGCGTATCTGCC
>CAIWXH010000376.1 GCA_903916565.1 uncultured Oscillochloris sp.
CACCCCATCGAGGCGCTCAAGCTCGCGGGCGTGGAAGCGCCGGTTGATATAGGGCGTCGAACACTCAATCACGTCGGCCCCAGCGGCGAGCAGAAAGCGCGCCAGCGGTAGCTCAAGCAGCGTGTCGGCGGCGAAGAAGACCTTTTTGCCGCGCAGCAGCGCCGTATGCTCCTTGATCCGCTCCCAGGCCGCCGCCTCGCGCTCGGCCAGATCCACCTTCACCCCAAAGTGCGCCGCCAGCTCTTCCCAGAAATTGCGGCAGCCGTCGGGGCCAAAGGGAAAGAGCGACGAGAGGACGGTGGCGCCGCGCTCGTTGACCAGCAGATTGGCGACCTTGGGCAGAAAGGGCTGCAACGGGGCGATGATCGTGCCGGGGCCAATCGGCGGCAGTTCGTGGAAGTGGTTCGCGGGCAGGAAGCCAGCCACGGGCAGACCCAGGCGGGCCGCCTCCAGCGCAAAATCGTCGGCGATGACATCATTCACCGAGCCAAGGAAGACGATGCGCTTGTCCTCGGGCGGGGCCACGGGGCAGAAGGGCAGCAGCGCCTGCAGCACCGAGTCCTCGCTCTGCGAGAAGGTGAAATCGAGGCCCGAGGCGGGCACAAACAGCACCGGCACTTCGGGCGTACTGACCGACTGGGCCAGCCCCTCGAACTCAACCTTCATCACTTCGGGGGTACACGACGACAGCAGGAAGATCACGGAGGGCTTATGTTCGCGGGTGATTTCGGCGATCTGGTCGGCAATCTGGGGCTGCGCCGACGAGAGGTCGGCCTCTTCAAGCAGCGAGACGGCGAAGCGGGGGCGGGCAAAAATCATCACCCCAAGGGTGTTTTGCAGCAGATGGGCGCAGGTGTGGGTGCCGAGGATCAGGAAAAAGCTATCCTTGATCTTCTGGTACAGCCAGCCCACGCTAACCAGGCCGCAGAACGAGTGATACAGGCCGTCTTCACGGATGAACTGGACCTTCGGCGGCATAGCGAGGCTCCTTGGCGCAGCGCGGCGCGCGTTCAGGGGACGAGTCGTACGAAGTCTACGCTGTGCGTCCCATTATAACACTTTATGAAAGTAAAGAGTATATAAACAAGTGGCGTACATCGGCTGTGCGCTACCCACCAAACCAGGGCTGATGCTCCGTCGCCTGCCAGCCCCCGCCCGGTGGCTAAAGCCACGGGCTACGCGGTGCGAAGGTCGCCTGTGCGGCCTCGTGAAGCCTGCGAAGGCAGGCTTCGTCGTCAAGAGCCGGGGGCTTCAGCCCCCCGGAGAGCAACGTTGCAGCAGCGCTACCCACCAACCCCCTCTCCCGCAACGGCGAAAGAGGGGGCTAGTGCGTAGCGCCACGGCCATTTAGCTTTCCTTGAGCGCTTCGCGGGCGGCCTGGAGGGTGGTGGCGATGTCTTCGCTGGTGTGCGCCGTACTGAGGAACGCTGCCTCGAACTGCGATGGCGCCAGATAGACGCCGCGCGCGCACATCGCCCAGAAGAACTTCGCGTAGCGGGCTGGGTCCACCATGACCTTCGCCTCGGCGTAGTTGGTGGCGCGGGTGCCGGCCTCTTTCATAAAGTAGAAGCCGAACATCGTGCCGACGTGGCCGACCTGAAGCGGAATGCCCGTCTCTTCGCTAAGGCCCCGGATGCCGTCAGCCAGCTCGGTGGTCAGGACGGCGGCATCGTCGAAGGGCGAAACCCCGGTGCTGCGGTCAAAGGCGACACTCAGCATCGCCAGGCCCGCCGCCATCGCCAGGGGGTTGCCCGAGAGCGTGCCCGCCTGATACATCGGGCCAGCGGGGGCGACCATCTGCATAATCTCGCGGCGACCGGCGTAGGCCCCGACGGGCAGCCCGCCGCCGATCACCTTGCCCAGACAGGTCAGGTCTGGCTCGTGGTTCCAGAGCGTTTGTGCGCCACCCGGCCCAGCGCGGAAGCCGGTCATCACCTCGTCAATAATCAGCAGGGCACCGTACTGACGGGTCAGCTCGCGCAGTCCCTCAAGGAAGCCCGGCTCGGGCAGAATGAAGCCCATATTCGACGCGATTGGCTCAACAATCACCGCCGCGATCTGCTCGCCCTGCTCGGCGAAGAGCGCACGGGTCGCCTCAAGGTCGTTGTACTCGATGGTAAGCGTGCTGGCGGCGGTGCCAGCGGTGACGCCGGGGCTGTCGGGCAGACCCAGGGTAGCGACGCCGGAGCCAGCCTGCACCAGCAGCATATCGGCGTGGCCGTGGTAGCAGCCGATGAACTTGAGGATCTTCTCGCGCTTGGTGAACGCCCGCGCCAAGCGCAGGGCGCTCATCGTCGCCTCGGTGCCGGAATTGACGAAGCGCACCTGCTCGACGCTCGGGATCATGGCGATCACCTGCTCGGCCAGGATCGTCTCTAGTTCCGTCGGCGCACCAAAGCTGGTACCCAGAGCGGCCTGGGTCGCAATTGCTTCCAAGACAGCGGGGTGCGCGTGGCCCAGCAGCAGCGGCCCCCACGAGAGGACATAATCGAGGTAGCTGTTGCCGTCCACATCAGTGAAGCGGGCACCCTTGCCTTTGGCGACGAAGATCGGCGTGCCGCCGACCCCCCGGAAGGCGCGCACCGGCGAGTTCACCCCGCCGGGAATCACCTGCTGCGCCTCGGCGAAGAGTTGCTTAGAGCGAGCGTAGCGGTCGGTCATGGTGCAAATATTCCTCTTTGGTGGTTTCAGGTACCGGGTTTCAGGTGCCAGGCTGAGCGTATCAGCAAGCACGCTTTAGGCAAAGCTCGCGGATGCCCTACTCAAGCTGAAACCCGGCACCTGACACCTGAAACCTTGCCTACGCCTCGTACTTGTAGCTCTGCACAAACTCAACCAGACGGCGCACATTGTCCTCGGGGGTCTCGGTGAGGATACCGTGGCCGACGTTGAAGATGTGGCCGGGGCGCCCGGCGGCGCGGTCGAGGATCGACTTGGCGCGGCGCTCAATCGCCGACCAGTTGCCGTGCAGCGTCATCGGGTCGAGGTTGCCCTGCACCGCGATGTCGTGCCCATACTGCGCCCAGCCGTCATCCAGGTTGATGCGCCAGTCGAGGCCCAGCACGTCGGCGCCGGTCTGCCGCAGCAGGGGCAGCATGCCATTCATGTCGGTGCCGAAATAGATGATCGGCGCAACCTCTGCTGACTCCGCCTTGGCGGCCTTGGCGAGCAGGGTGCGGGTCTGGTCAATCGCCGCCTTGGTGTGCGGCAGCACGTACTCGGCGTAATCTTCGGGGCTGAGCGCGCCGGCCCACGAGTCGAAGACCTGCACCAAGTCGGCACCGGCCTCGATCTGGGCGACCAGATACACCGCCACCAGATCGGAAAGCTTCGTCATCAGGGCGTGCCAACTGGTCGGGTCGTTGTACATCATCGCCTTGGTGCGGCGATAATCCTTGCTGCCGCCACCCTCAATCGCGTAACTCGCCAGCGTAAAGGGCGCACCGCTGAAGCCGAAGAGGGCGGTCTCGGCGGGCAGTGCGGCCTTGACGAGGCTCAACGCCTTGAGCGTGTAGCCGGAAGTCTCGTAGGGATCGTAGGGGCGCAGCGCCGCAATATCGGCAGCGGTACGCACCGGGTTGTGAATAACCGGGCCTTCGCCCTTCTCGAACGTCAGGTTGATGCCCAGCCCTTCCAGGGGCGGCAGGATGTCGGCGAAGATGATCGCGGCGTCCATGCCGAAGGCTTCGATGGGCTGCAGCGTCACCTCGGCGGCGACCTCGGGGAGCTTGACCATCTGCATAAAGCCGTGGCGCTCGCGCACCGCTCGGTAGACCGACATATAGCGGCCCGCCTGGCGCATCAGCCAGAGGGGGGTACGATCAGTTTGTTCTCGTCTACATGCCTGGAGAATTCGATTAGACATTTTTCCCTCGGTATCAATGATACGATCAGGCGCATCATTCGCTTCGCTCGCTCGGGTGACAAGGGGACAAGGAGCACCTATCGGCCCCGTCAGGTTGTCCCCTTGTCACCCTGTCACCCTGTCACCCGCGCATCCAGCGCACGGCGTCTTTGGCCCAGTAGGTAATAATCATGTCGGCACCCGCACGGGCGATGCTGGTGAGACTCTCAAGGGCGACGCGCCGCTCGTCAATCCAGCCCTTTTCGGCGGCAGCCTTGACCATGCTGTACTCGCCGCTGACCTGATACGCTGCCAGGGGCAGGTTAAACTGCTCGCGCACCTTCGCGATAATGTCGAGGTACGCCAGGGCGGGCTTGACCATCAGCATATCGGCGCCCTCTTCCACATCCAGCGCCACCTCGCGCAGCGCCTCGCGGGCGTTGCCGGGGTCCATCTGGTACTGGCCGCGATCACCAAAGCTCGGCGGGCTTTCGGCAGCATCGCGGAAGGGGCCGTAGAACGCCGACGAGTACTTGGCGGCGTAGCTCATAATGACCGTGTTGCTCAGGCCCGCCGTGTCAAGCGCACCCCTGATGCCACTAATCATGCCGTCAATCATCCCCGACGGCGCGATGATGTCGGCCCCGGCCTGGGCGTGAACCACTGCCGATTTGCCCAACAGGTCACGGGTCACATCGTTGAGCAGGTAGCCCTCGCACAGATGCTCGTCGTAGTCGGGGGTGCCGGGGGTGTTGATCACGCCACAATGGCCGTGTGAGGTGTACTCACAAAAACACATGTCCGAGATGATCACCAGTTCGGGCACGGCTTTTTTGATGGCGTAGGCCGCACGGGGCACAATCCCCTCGGGGTCGAAGTTGCCGCTGCCGATCTCATCTTTCTGCGCGGGAATGCCGAAGAGCAGCACGGCGGGGATACCCAGCTCGGCGATGCTTTCAGCTTCGCGCACAACCGTATCGACCGAGAGCTGGCTGTGCCCCGGCATCGAGAGGATGGGCTTACTGACCCCCGCACCGTGGCGAATGAACAGCGGCGCAATCAACTGGTCGGCGCGCAAGGTCGTCTCGCGCACCATCCGCCGCAGACCCTCAGTCTGGCGCAAGCGGCGCGGGCGAATCGTTGGAAAAGACATATCACTACCTCCGGGCAACATGGGCCACCAGGGCCTCAACCAACCCCTCTTCGGTGAAGACGGTGGCGACGACGGTGGGCACAAGGCCCAGTTCGTTGCAGACATCAGCCGTCGCCGGGCCGATGCAGGCGATGATGCTGCGGCGAGCGGCGACGACCCCGGCCTCGCCCACTTGAAGCGTGAAATAGCGTGCGGTCGAGCCGCTTGTGAAGAGGATCGCGTCAATGCTGCCCTCGGCCAGCAGGCCCGCCAATTCGGCCCCGCCGGGTGCGGGCACGGTTTTATAGGCGACCACGCGATCCACCAGCGCACCAGCAGCGCGTAGGCGCTCCTCCAGCGCGGGGCGGGCGAGATCGGCGTTGGGCAGCAGCACGCGGCGGCCCGCCGGGTCGCCTAGCGCCGCGACGAGTTCCTCGCCGATGAAGCGCTCGGGCACGCCGACAACTTCGACGCCGAGCAACTCGCGGCAGGCGGCGGCGGTGGCGGGGCCGACGGCCCCAATCTTCAGCGAGACGCGCCCGCCTAGATGGGGTGCCCGCCCCTTGAGTCCTTCGGCCACGGCCTCGACGGTAGTGACGCTGGTGAGCAGCAGCCACTCGTACACGCCAGCTTCGAGGCGACCCAGCGCCGCCTCGAAGGCGGCTAGGTCATCGGGCGGGGCGTGGGCGATGGTCGGGCGCACCACCGGCTCGGCCCCAAGGGCGCGCAGGCGTGCGGCCAGCCCATCGGCCCGTTCAGCCGCACGGGTGACCAGCACGCGCAGCCCTTGAAGCGCCTGAGGATCGTTCGTAGCCACCGTTAGCGACTCGCCAAAGCAGCCAGGATGTCGCTCGCCCCTTGGGCGATCAGATCCTCGGCTAGGTCGGTGCCCAACGTCTCGGCATTGGCGGAGGCGTCGGCGCGCTCACCGCGCACCACCGTCTGCCCATCGAGTGAGCCGACGAGGCCGCGCAGGGTCAACGTGTCGCCAGCGACGACCGCGTAGGCGGCAATCGGCACTTGGCAGCCGCCCTCAAGGCGGCGCAGGAAAGCGCGCTCCGCCAGGGCGGCGGCGCGGCTGGTCGCGTGGTCAAGCACCGCAAGCAGCGCGATGGTGTTGGTGTCATCAGCGCGGCACTCAATCGCCAGCGTGCCCTGGGTCACGGCGGGCAGCATCTGCTCAGCGGGAATAGGCCAAGCCACGAACTCGGCCCCGTCGCTGGTGACGCGCCCGTTTTCGCCGACTAGGCCCAGGCGCACGATGCCCGCCGAAGCCAGCACCAGCGCCTCGTACTGCCCCTCGGCAAGCTTGCGAAGGCGCGTGTCAACGTTGCCGCGTACATCGTGCAAATCCAGGTCGGGCCTGAGCGCCCGCAGTTGACTGGCGCGGCGCAGCGAACTGGTGCCAACCACGGCACCTTGGCGCAGGCCATCAAGGCTTGCCACTTGGCCTGCGCGCAGCGGGGTGACAAGCACGTCGCGGGGGTCGGCGCGCTCGGGGAAGGCGGCCAGAGTTAGGCCATCGGGAATGAGCGAGGGCAGATCCTTGGAGCTGTGGACACAGAAATCCACTTCGTTTGCGAGCAGCGCCTGTTCCAATTCCTTGACAAACAGACCTTTGTCACCGACCGCCGAGAGCGCCACATCAAGAATGCGGTCGCCCTTGGTGCTAATCACCTGTAGCTCAACCTCGAGCCCGGGGTGCAGGGCTCGCAGTTGCGCCGCGATCATTTCCGACTGGGTGAGGGCAAGCTTCGAGCCGCGCGTGCCGAGGATGAGCTTGGACATTTAGATCGACTCCAAATTAAACAGATCCGTGACCATCGCGGCGTAGCGCTGGCCGTCGCCCTGCGCCGCAGCGTCGCGCAGACGGCGGGTGGGCGGATGCAGGATTTTATTGACGATGCTGCGGGTCAGACCCTCAACCACATTGCGCTGCTCGGGCGAGAGATCCGAGAGGCGGCGCATCGCCCGCTCGACCTCGGCATTACGCAGCGCCTCGACCCGCTCACGCAGCAGGGTCAGCGCGGGCACGGCTTCCTGGGTTTGGCACCAGCCATGGAACGCGGCCACCTCTTCGCTGGCAATGGCTTCGGCGGCGGCAGCGGCGTTGGCGCGCTGGCCCAAGGTGGCGCGCACAACTTCCTGGAGGTCATCAACGGTGCAGAGATGGGCGCCGGGCACGCTCCCGACATCGTTGGCAAAGTCACGCGGCACCGCTAGGTCAATCAGCAGCATCGCCGGACTGCCGTCCTTGCCGCCGAGCTCGTGGGTGCGCGTCTTTTCAGCCATGGCTGCTGCGATATGCTCGCGATAGATAATCGGCACGGGCGCGGCAGTCGAGCTGATGACGATGTCGGCCCGCGCCAGACAGTTCGTCAGATCGTCAAAGCCATAAGCGGTCGCACCGTAGCGCTCGGCCAGTTCGTGGGCGCGGGCCATGGTGCGGTTGACGATCATCAGCGTGTCGGCGCCGTTCGCCAGCAGGTTTTGTGCTGCCAGCTCGCTTACCTCGCCGCCGCCGACCAACAATACCGAACGTCCTGCGAGTTGACCTAAGCGCCGTCGTGCCAGTTCGACGCCAGCTTGTGAAACGCTGGCTGCTCCCTGGCCCAGCGCCGTCTCGGTACGGGCGCGTTTACCCGTCGTGAGCGCGTGCTGGAAGAGACGGTGCAGCACTGGCCCCAGGCTCCCCGCAGACTGGGCTTGTTCGTACGCGGTGCGAACCTGGCCCTGGATCTGGGCCTCACCGAGGACGAGCGAGCGTAGGCCCGCTGAGGTGGCGAACAGATGACGGGCGACGCTTTCGCCGTTGAAGAAGAAGAGCGTGTGGACGAACTCGCGCTCATCAAGGCCGTGGAAATCGGCCAGAAAGCGCACCAAACTCTGCGCCGTACTCGCGCCGTGGGTAACCCCATAGATCTCGACCCGGTTACAGGTCGAGAGAATGACGGCTTCGGCCAAGGGCGCCGGATTGGTACCCTGCGGGGTCGTGAGTTGAGCGAGGGCGGCGGGGATGTCAGTGCTGCTGAAGGCCAGCCGTTCACGAATCTCCACGGGCGCCGTTGTGTGATCGAGCCCAGCCAGGAGGAGCTTCATGCCGAGAACCTCTGTATTTCTCACCTTACCTTAGCAAATCTGAACGGTCGTGAACAGTATCACAGTCTCGTGAGCATGTCAACCCACGACACTCTTGTGCGTAGAGCGAACAAGCTGCGCGTTAGACGGCAGCCCGTCCCAGGTGATTAGGCGTCACCCGCCACGGCGATGAGGGTTGTGATGCTCTGCTGTTCGCCACGAAAAGCCGAGACATCAATGCGGCGGAGGAGTACGAGGGCGATGCAGAGCATCAGTCCCTCAAGGAAGAAGACCGTGGTGTAGCCGCCGGTCGGGTTGCCCAGGGTCGCGCTTGCCACGTCGCGCACGACGCCTGCCATCAGGTTGCCCAGGCCACGAGCGGCTGCGTCGGCTACCCCCCAGGCACCGATAAACAGGCCGACGTTCGCTGGTGTGGTCATATCAAGCATCATAGCCAGGTTGGTGGTGGTCGCGATGCCCGTGCCGAAGCCGAGTACCGCGATGCCCGGCACGAAGAGGCCACTAAGGCCGAGTAAGCCGCTTAGTCCGATTAGCAAGAACCCGGTCGCTGCCACCGCCGCACCAAGGGTAGCACCGGCCTTCTTGCTGAGAAAGCGGCTGAGGACAAGGCCCTGAAGCAGCAGGGCCAGGAGCGTGGCACTACCCCAAATGGCGGTGAGCTGGGTGGTCTCGCGCACGCTCATATTGAATGCCTGCGCGCCGTACGGTTCGAGCAACACATCCTGCCCCAGGATCGCCCCCAGCAGCAGCATCAGGTAGACGAAGAAGGCTTGGGCCTGAGGGTTGCCCAAGACCGCGCCCACGGCCTCGCGGGCGTTGTGGCGTGCGCCCGTCGCCGCGACGGCCCCGCGCGGCTCCAGCCCAATCAGTCCGATGGCACCGAGTACCAGCGAGACCGCGCCGCAGGTCATGAAGACCCGCACCAACCCATCAGGCGTGTACTGTTCGAGTGCCCGCCCGGTGAGGATTGCCGTGCCAATCACGGACATAATCATCATGAACCACATCACGGCAATCGTGCGCGAGCGTTGTTCTTCGCCCGAGAGATCGCTGGCGAGTGAGAGGTACGAGACGACCGACAGGTTGTAGCCCAGCCCCCAAATGAGGAAGGCGACAATGGCGAAGGCCAGCCCAGGCCAGAAGTTGGCGTCCATCGCCAGGGCGGCCATGGGGGTAAGCACGGCCCCGCCGACGCAGAGCAGCAGCCCCAGGGCGATGTAGGGTGTGCGTCGGTAGCCGAACAGCGGGTGGTGGTCGGAATACTGGCCCAGGAACGGCTGCAAGGGTGCGAGGAGGTGCGGCAAGATAATCAGGCCCGCCACCAAGCTCGCCAGAATCCCCAACTCGTGGATCATGATTCGGTTGAGGACGCCGGTGATCGGCACCAGGCTAATCGCCACCGCGACGTGGATTAGCCCAAGGCGAATATTCTTGACAACCGTCATGTGCCCCCTCCGTGGGGTCGAGCCAGTTAGCGTGGTCACTACTTGGTGCTGATCTGCTCGGGCCGCCCAACGAAGTTGTTGGCGACACGGTCAGCCAGTTCGACGGCGTTTTTCCAGCACTTGGGCACGCCGACACCGCCCCGGTAACTACCGGCGAAGTAGAGGCCAGGGCGCGTGCGCTCTAGCTGCTCTAGGGTGGCGATGCGCTCAACGTGGCCGAAGTTGTACTGCGGGATCGCCTTGGGCCAGCGGGTGAAGTTGACCGCCTCGGGCGTACCACTCGCGCCTAGCACCGACTCGTTGTCGGCAATGGCCCGGGCGATCAGCTCCTCGCGGCTCTGCTCTTCGCGGATCGGGTTGAGTGTCCCGCCCATCATGTCGATGGTGCTGACCCGCCCCTCGGGCGCAAACGGCGGAAAGAGACTGGAGGCCCAGAGCAACCCCAGGAAGTTGCGCCCCTCGCACGAGGGGGCCAGCACCCCGAAGCCGTCGAGCGGGTGCGTCACCTGATTACGGCGATACCCCAGGTTCACCACGGCCATGGACGAGTAGGGGATGCCGCGTAGCGCCGTGGCTGCCGCAGCGTCGAGGTCGGCCACCAGATCGGCTGCCGCGTAGGCTGGGGTGGCGAGAATGACCGCACGGCTCTCTACGGTCTCGGCCCGCCCATCGCGCTCGACTACCAGGCGCCAGATGCCGCTCTCGTGAAAGAGGTCGCTGACCCGCGCCTGGCGCCAGACTCGGCGCGGCCCGAGGGTGCGGGCAATCGCCTTGGGCCATGTGGCGATCCCACCCTCGAAGCTGAAGGTCACGCTCCGCATCTTCGGGCCTTTGGCCGCGTCCTTCTTCTTGCCTTTGCCTGCGCTTAGGAAGCCCTTGATGACGCTCCCGGCGCGCTGCTCGGCCTCCCAAATCGCGGGGAAGGTCGCTTTAATTGACATCTTCGACGGGTCGCCCGAGTAGACGCCCGAGACGAAGGGGTCAACCATGCGCGTCATCACCTCGGGGCCGATGCGCCGGTTGAAGAAACTCGCCACGCTCTCGTCGGGGCCGGTGGCCCGTGGCACGAACGGCTCGCGCAGGACGCGCAGCTTGCCTTTGAGGGAGACGTGTTCCATCCGGGCCATGCCAAGCGGGTCGTTGGGAATCTCAAGTGGCTTGTTATCTTTGAGGAAGTAGCGCCGCTTGCCCGCACGGCCAGAAACCACCATGCGCCCGGCGATACCCAGGTCGGCGAACTCGGCCCACATGCGTGGCTCTTTCGTCGCCAGTGTGTTTGGCCCACAGTCGAAGACATAGCCCTCGGCTGTGGTGAGGCTCTGCATCGAGCCGCCGACCTCGTCGTTGGCCTCGACCACAAGCACGTCGAGGCCGCGCTTGAAGAGGGTGTAGGCGGCACTCATGCCGCTGATGCCGCCACCGACGATGACGACGTCATAAGTCTGCATTACTCGCTCCACTCGCTGGAAGGTCACAGAGTCACGCCGCTGCGTACTCGGCTCAGGGGGCGGCGGCGGTGCCATAGCTGCGACAGCTTATGGCACCGCCAGCCAGGAACAACTGCCTACACCGTCTTCGAGAAGACGGGCCGACCAGCGGTGTGGGAAAGGTGGGCGTCCAGTTCCATCCCGAGGACGCGGATGAAATAGCGTCCCAAGTCTGTGACGACAACCCGGTCGCTCTCCACCGTGACCAGACCCTCATCGGCGTAGCCAGCGACCCGCGAGAAGTCTTCGACCATCGCATCATCGTGGGCCATGCTGAAGGGCAGTTCGAGGTTACACATCAGGTGCATCAGCGCTGCGCGACGCCGCTGGTCGTCTTCGGTCAGCTTCATCCCACGAATGACTGGCAGGTGCCCTGCGTCAAGGCTCTTCTGGTAGCGCCCAAGGCCGTGGTCGTTCTGGGTGAAGGAGCCGCCCAGATCGCCGATGGAGCTGACACCGAAGGCGACCATGTGCGGGGCGGGCTTGGTAGCGTAGCCCATAAAGTTGCGGTGCAGGCGACGCTCACGGGCCGCGACGGCCATCTCATCCTCGGACAGGGCGAAGTGGTCGAAGCCGATCCAGTCGTAGCCGACATCGGTCATGCGCTCGACCGCCTGCTGGAAGAGGCCGAACTTCTCGTATGGCTGGGGCAAGCCCGCCGCGTCAACCCGCTTCTGGTTGGGCAGTGCGCGGGGCAGGTGCGCGTAGCTGAAGCAGGCCAGGCGGTCGGGCCGCAGCCCGATGATCGCGTCGAGGGTGCGCCCGAAGACCGCTGCGGTCTGATAGGGCAGGCCGTAGACGAGATCGATGTTGACGCTGTTGAAGCCCAACTCGCGGCTGGCATTGTAGAGCGCAGCGGTCTGCTCGAACGGCTGGATGCGGTCAATCGCGATCTGCACCTTCGGGTCAATGTCTTGTACGCCAAAGCTCACCCGGTTGAAGCCAAGCTCGCGGTAGAGTTCAAGCTGCTCGCGGTTCCCGATGCGTGGATCCATCTCCACCGAGACTTCGCCGCTACGCCCGTCGCGGTCAATGTCAAAGGCGGCGTCGAGCATCGCGACGAGGCGGCGCGTCTGGGCTGCATTCAGGAAGTTGGGTGTGCCGCCGCCCCAGTGCAACTGTACGGCTTTGCGGCGCCCGCCGAGGTGCGGCACCACCAGTTCAATTTCGCGCTCGACCCGGTCGAGGTACTTATCGACGACATGGGCGTGGCGCGTGACCGTGCCATTGCAGCCACAGTAGGCGCAGCGCTCGGCGCAGAAGGGCAGATGGACATAGACCGAGAGCGTGTCTTCCGGGCGGGCCGCCACGGCGGCCAGCGCCTCCAGGTAGTCGTTCTCGCCGAATGAGTGGCTCCAGACGGGCACCGTCGGGTAGCTGGTGTAACGAGGACCCGGCTTGTTGTAGTGGTCGATCTGCTCGGGCGTCACGCGCACACGATTCATCGGTGGTCTCCTGCGCTGCCGGGGCGGCCATCTATAGGCCATAGTTGGGCGGGGTACCGGCCCACTATAACGGTACGGATGCCAAGCCCCGGTAAAGAGTTGTCGCTGTAGGGTTGCGACTCGGCTACAATTCTACTTAAATCTGCACACTTGTGATAGGATCTACGATTAACCTTGCGTCTGCCCGCCTTGGCCGACGCCGATGCCCTCTAGGCGATCCTCAAGATCCTCGTAAATCGTGCGGAGCTTCTCCAGCGTGGCCTCGTCGGCGTCCCAGAAGCCGCGCCCGTTCGCCTCAAGCAGACGGCGCACCATGCCCGCCGCCGCGTGGGCGTTGAGCTTCGCCAGCCGCTCGCGCATCTCGTCATCAAGCACGTAGGTTTCGGCGACACCCTGGTAGACCCAGCCCTCGACCGCGTTGGTGGTCGCGCTCCACCCGTAGGTGTTGTTCACACGGGCCTCGATTTCGCGCGCACCCTCGTAGCCGTGCGCGAGCATCGCCTCGTACCACTTCGGGTTCAGCAGCTTGGCCCGGCTCTCCAGACGCACCATCTGGCTGAGCGAGCCGACCCGGCTCGCTGAGGCGGTCACCGCGTCTGAGACCAGCACCGTCGGCTTTTTGCCGCCGCGTAGGTTTTCGATGCTCTTGGTGATGCCGCCCAGGTTCTCGTAGTAGGTGTCAATGTCCGAAATGCCGACCTCGAAGCTGTCGATATTCTGGAAGCTGACATCAACCGTGGAGAGCACTTTTTCGAGCAGCGGGCGCGAGTCCTGCCACTCGCCGCCTTTGCCCAGGGTGAAGCCCTTGCGGCTCAGGAAGGTCTCACTCAACTGGTCGTCGCCCTCCCAGGCCCCGCTTTCCACCAGATGGTTGACGTGGGCGCCGTAGCTGCCGGGGGCGTTGGCGAAGACACGGGTGGCCGCATCCTCCACCGAGATGCCAAGCTCGGCGGCTTGGGCCAGGGCGTGGCGGCGCACCGCGTTGCCCTCAAGCGGCTCGTCGGCGGTGGCGGCCATCCGCGCCGCCTTGTCGATCAGGCGCATCTGGTTGCCGAGCAGGTCGCGGAAGATGCCGCTGACGGTGACCACCACATCAACGCGGGGCCGCCCCAGTTCGGCCAGGGGAATGAGCGCCACATCGGTGACGTTGCCCAGCTCGTCGGGCACGGGGCGAGCGCCCATCAGAGCCAGCACCTGCGCCACACCTTCGCAGTCGCTTTTGAGATTGTCGCTGCCCCAGAGCACAATCGCGATGCTCTCGGGGATCGCGCCCGCGTCAGCAAAGGCGCGCTCAAGCAGTTCATCAGCCAAGCGGGTGGCTTTCTCGACTGCCATGGCCGTGGGGGCGCGAGAAGGGTCGAGGCTATAGACGTTGCGGCCCGTCGGCACCACCGAGGGATCGCGCACAATGTCGTTGCTGGGCGAGGGCGTCACAAAGCCGCCGCGTAGGCCGTGCAACAGGCCGGTGATCTCCTGGTTGACCTGAAGCCGCGCCAGCAAGCCACCGAGGAAGTTGGACAGCGGCGTCAGGTCGGTTTTGACCCCAGCCACGGTCAGGGGTGCGCCGCCGACAAACGCCTTAATTGCGTCCTTGCTGATCTGCTCGACGCGCCGCCAGTGCTCCTGCGCCTCCAAGTCGCTGGCGATGCGCTCGCGCAGGGCGGCGTATTCCAGCCCCAGGCTGCGGGCGACCAACTCGGGCAGACTCGTCTCGCTGGTGCCCGCCTTAAAGCGGTGGAAGATCGCCGTGAGCGCCAGCAGATCCACCAGTTCGTCACGACCGGGCGGCTGGCCGAAGACGTGCAGACCGGCGGGGATCATGCGCTCCTCGACCTGCAACAGCTCGTGCGAAAGCCGGGCCAGATAGTCGGGGCCGGGGGCGACACCCTCACCAATCCCGAGCTTTGCGGCCATCTCGCGGATTGTCTCAAGCAGGCCCGCGTCCTCGCGCTGGCGGTAGCTGTCGATGCTGTCCTTGAGCTGGCGCAAGCCTTTGTAGAGACCGGCCTGCTGCAGCGGCGGGACGAGGTAGCTGACCAGGGTGGCGGCGCTGCGCCGTTTGGCGATGGCGGCCTCGGACGGGTTGTTGACACTATAGAGGTAGAAGTTCGGCAAGTCGCCAATCAGGCGCGAAGGCCAGTCGTCGGCGCCGAGGCCGACCTGCTTACCCGGCATAAACTCAAGCGCGCCGTGGGTGCCGACATGCACCACCGCGTTGGCGTTGAAGCTGTGCCGCAGCCAGGTGTAGAAGGCGGCGAAGGCGTGATTGGGCGC
>CAIWXH010000377.1 GCA_903916565.1 uncultured Oscillochloris sp.
CGCGACCGCCTCGTGCAGCAACTCCTCGGCCAGCGCGACCTGCACCTCGGCGGTATGCTCCGTCACGTGCATGCGCCGCTCCTCAAGCTGGGTCGCCAGCGCCTTCAGGCTCTGATTGATCAGCGTTCTGGCCGCCCCATCGAGCAGGCGCTGACCGACGCTGGCAATCGTGCCGCCAATCTGGGCCTCGCCGCCGTAGTCGAGGATGGTATGCGCCCCATCGGTACGCAGCTTAATCGTGCCCGCACCCTTGAGAAAGCCATTGCTGCCCTTGCCGTCGATGTGGATCTCATACGACTCAGGCGGAACATGGCTGTAG
This sequence comes from uncultured Oscillochloris sp., assembly GCA_903916565.1. Classification (GTDB taxonomy): domain Bacteria; phylum Chloroflexota; class Chloroflexia; order Chloroflexales; family Chloroflexaceae; genus CAIWXH01. Next base: position 320 of record CAIWXH010000377.1, read on the forward strand.
AGCTTCACGCGCCCGGTATAGACACCACGAACGGCCTGGAGGCCCACCTTGAGCGTACTCTCATACTCACCTGCGGCCACCTCATCAAGGCGCTGGCAGCCAGGGATCGTACGCGCCAGCACCTCGGGGTCATTAATGGCCGACCAGACCTCCTCGCGGGTGGCCTCAAGCGTATAGTTACCGGCAATTCTCACGCGGGCACTCCTTTCACCAGGCAGCGAACACCCTGTCCGAGCTGATCTGACGGGCTATAAGGGTGCAGCATGCGGCGCACCGACACGCAACAGCGGCTCAGACAAACGTACTGCCACAGGGCGCAGCACGGCAGGGCAGCGAAACAGCGACCAAAGCAAATCAAGGGGTGTCGGGCACGGCAAGAGGATGTCTGCACGCGGAGATTGGGTGCGCGCAGGCAACATCGCCAGCAACCCCATCAGGCCAGGGCGCACGCAACCAGCGTGGCGTGCGCTTGGGCACACGGTACGCGAACGAATCGGGGCTATCTGAAAGACGTGATCTTGGCTCAAGCGCATCGTACCTGAGGCAAATTCTTTTGTCAAGGAAGTGGAAGTAGTGAGGGGTGCCTATGGCGGTTGCAACGTCCGTTTGCCGCGCAGCCCTCACCCCCCAGCCCCCTCTCCCTGAGCGGGAGAGGGGGGAGCCGAACGCTTCCTGATGCCGACTCCCCCCTCTCCCCTTGCGGGAGTGGGGCCGGGGGTGAGGGGGAAAAGGTGACGGTGCAACCGCCATGTGAGGAATGCCTATGCCCAATGTGTAAGCGCTACCCGCCACGCCGCCCTTGACTCGCCGTAAGGTATAGTGTATAATCAACACTATGTTAGTGTCACGACAACACTTGTCACGGAGGGGCTATGCTTATCGGGATCGACATCGGCACGCACGGGGCGCGGGCCGCCGCGCTCGACCAGACGGGGCGACCGTTTCTCATCCCCGACGCCTACGGAGCGACGCAGATGCCCGCCGTGGTGCGCTACGGCCCGCACGGCGTCGCGGTGGGCGCAGGGCCAGCGCGCACGCTGGTGGCAGGCTGGGAGTGCAGCGTGCGCGGGCCGGTGCGCTACCTCGCCCGCTTCGCCGATCTGCCCGCGTTGGCGCATCGCCACGCGCCGTTCCCCATCCTCGACCGAGACGGCGAACCACAGCTTGACCTGCTCTACGCCCGTGTGGCCCCCGAGGAGGCGCTTGGTGCGCTCATCGCTGCCTTGTGCCGCCAGACCGAGGCGCAGCTTGGCGCGACGCCCACCGAGGCCGTCCTTACCGTGCCAGCCAGCGCCGAAGAGCGCTACCGCGTCCTCGTTCGCCGTGCCGCCGAAGCCCAGGGGCTGCGCGTGCGCCGCCTGATCAACCAGCCGAGCGCCGCCCTGCTCGCCTACGTTCACCTGGGGGCGATGGGCGACCCGCTTGTCCAGCGCGACGACCGACCGCTGACGACGGACGATGGTCACGCCGAAGCCACCGAGACGGCGGTCGTCCGGCGACGGGCAGCAGCAACAGGCAAGAGACCCCGCCAAGCGGGCCGAGGCGCAATAACGCTGGTTCGCCCGACGCTGGTTGCGGTCGTCGATGTTGGCGGCGGCACCACCGATGTGAGCATCGCCGAGTTGAGCGATGGTACGATCCGCATGCTCGCAACGGCGGGCGACCCGTTTCTTGGCGGGCACGACTTGGCATGGCGCACGGCCACCAATTTGGCCGAGCGCCTGCGCCCCCAGGCGGGCCACGACCTCTTGGCCGATGGGGGCAGCAAAGTAGCGGCGCTGGGCTTGCTCCACGCCGCCGAAGTTGTGCTTGAAGAACTGACGCTGCTGCCGATGGCGACGGTGGCACTTGACCACGGGGCGGGGTTCGGGCGCGATCTCTACACGGTGATCAGGCGCGAGCAAGTCGAGGCATGGCTCGCCCCCGATCTCAAGCGCATCGCGGATCTCTGCCAGCGCGCCCTAACCCTCGCGGGTCGCCAAGCCACCGCGTTAGGCGAAGTGCTGCTGGTCGGCGGCGGGGGCGGGCTGCCGGGGGTGCGTGCGGCGGTGGCCCGCGCCTTCGGGCGCCTCCCTGGCGATCTGCGGCGCCCCGCGCCGCTGGCTCTGGCCGCGTATGGTGCGGTCTTGGCTGGCACCGCCGCCGGTGCCGCCCTGCGCGATGTGACCACGTATCCGCTCGGGATCAACTGCTACATTGGCAACGCCGAGCTGCTGAGTCCGATCATCCCGGCGGGCACGCCCATCCCCACGCCGCCATTGGGGCAACTAGGCGCGCACACCGAAGCCTACATCACGCGCTACCCCAACCAGACCAGCGTGCAGCTTGATGTCCTTCAATATCGCGGCCCCAAAACCCCCGCCACGACCGGGGCCGGACGGGTGCGCCCCCAAGAGTGTACGGTGTTAGGCTCGTGGGAATTCAGCGGCCTGCACCCGACTCCCGGCGACCATGCGCCCTTCACGGTCACCTTCCGCGTTGACGCCGACGGCATCCTGCACCTAACCGCCGAGGAACAGGGCACCGGGCACCGGCTTGAAGGGGCCGTCCGCCGAATGTGATGGGGTGGGCAACCACTAGCTGAAGCGACGGGAACGGGTGGAGTCGAGAAGCGCGCTATGCGCCTCTGACTCCGCCCGTTCCCGTCACATCCTCTGGTAATCTCTTGGTAACTCAGCTTGAAGAAAATCGTACTATTGCAAGGAGTACCCTTGTCCGATCACCAAGGAGCAGACGGTGTCCTCACCCACACTACCGCAGCGCCAAGAAATCGACGCCACCTTCCAACTTGGACTGACGCGCCTTGAAGCTGCGGGCGAGAATCAGAGTACGCTTGGGCAAGC
>CAIWXH010000378.1 GCA_903916565.1 uncultured Oscillochloris sp.
TGCCCATGCCCAAAGCCAGCCGGTAGCGCTCGTCGGCGGCCAGGCGCAGCACCCAGAGCAGCGCGCCCAGCTCGATCTGGCTCAGGTTCTCGAAGCGCAGCGTAAAGCAGAAACTGACGCCGGGGGCCACGGGCTTGATGCGGGTGTACTGGCTGGCTGCCTTCGCAATCTTGCCCAGGTCGCGCTCGATCATATCGGCCAGCGGCACATTGGGCTTGTGCCAGTAACGCTTATGCCCGCGCACTACCGTCTCGTCAGTAGGGGTGGAGGCGTAGTGCATCAGGTTACGCTTCTGTGTGCTCTCTTGCACAAGGTAGTGCTGGAAGGTGGTCGGCTTGGGGCCGCTGAGGATCTTCGGCGTGATCACCTCCGGCTCACACCAGAGTTGCTGCGGCTCGCCCTCTAGCTCCGCGTCGCTCACAAAGAGCCGTCCCGCACGGGCCTTATCGACCGAAACTCCCGGTCGCACATAACCAAAGATCGCGTCGGCCAGGTCGGTGTCGGCAACGTGGCGCAGGTGCTCCGGTACGAAGTCGCGGGGCGTGGCTGCGCGGCTTGCACCAGGGAAGCGGTAGGGCACACGGAAGTTGGGGCTCTGGCCGAAGAGCGTGACCGGCTTACCGCGACCGGGATCGCAGTAGAAGATTGGTCGGCCTTCAGCCAGCACGCCCAGCCGATGATCAAAGGGAGAGTCTTGCTTCCCTTCACCTCGCTGGAATACCGTCAGGCTTGTGCAGTAATCTTCAATCGCCTGGTCTTCAATGAAGATTGGCTGTGCGTCCTTCTGGCGCTCGCCTGCAACCGCATGATTCTTCCGAGGGGAGAACTGACTTCCCGATCCTGTCTCGATCATATTGCCGCTAGTGATCAGCATGCCGCCATACTGGTGTATGCCGGGCTTGTCGATCTGATCAATCACCATCCGCCCTGTCTTGGTCGTCTTGGTCGTAAAGCTGACCGCAATATACTGCGGCTGATAGGAAGGTGCGCTGAAGCGCATGACGCCAAGGGATGAAGGGATATCGCTCTGGCGGGCCTTCAGATAGCCCTCGCGGCCAAAAGGCTGCGCCGGGATGATGGCCCAGTGATCATTCAGGCGCGTCAGATAGCCCGCCCGAACATTCGCCAGCATTGTCTTATAGGGAATTGCAAGCGGATCGTCCGTATTCTTGTTGGCCGCAACCGCTCGAAAAAAGAAGTGTTGCCGTTCAGTGACCCGCTCCATCTTGCCGTAGCCGACGATCTCGACCAGGGCGCGCAGCATGCCGCGCAGGCTGCTGCCGGGGATGCGCGGGCGCTGCGGGGCACCGTGGTGGAAGAAGTCGGCCCGCCGCTCCTGCTGTCCCGGTACGTCCTTCAGGTCGCTAAAACTCTTCTCGCCGTGGGCGACAAAATCCTCGGGCTGCCAGCCAGCGCGCACGTAGAGCGGGCTGGCCGTGGTCAGGCGGCACTCGATCCGCCCGCTCAGCCGGTCGATCCGGTCGGTTCCATTCGTGTGGTAGCGATCCTGGTCGGGGATGTCTTCCTGCGGAACGAGAACGACCTGCGCGGGCAGGGGCACGAAGTTGTAGGGTGCCAGCGCCGCAGCGCTGTCCGGCACGCCGGTATGCTCAGGTAGGCTCATCCTCAGACCTCCGCTTCGCTCAGGCCGAGCAGACGCCCGGCGACAATTCGGATCACGCCGCTGGCGTCGTACTGTAGGTAGTGGCGCATGGTCAGGCGGGCGCGCTTCTTCTCGCTGGGCGTGCGCCGGAGCGGCGGGGCGTGGATAATGCCCTCGGCACCCTCGCGCAACTCGCGGAAGCCGCCGCTTGGTGTTCGCTCCTCCTTGAAGCCCCACAGCACATAGGGCTCATCGAAACACTCGCCCGCATCACCTTCGCCATCGCGGCGCAGGGTGGCATGCCACTGCTCGTCCGGCCCGCGCCAGAGCAGCAGTTCGCCCGCCGTGCCGAAGAGCCGAGCCTGTTGGAGCGTCTCGACGCGCAGGAGTAGGCCCGGTCGCGGGAAAACGTCACTCGAAAGGGCCAGCCCGTCGTCGCGCAGCTCGCCCCAGATCACGCCGCTATCGGTGTGGGCCAGCAGCCAGCGTAGGCCAAGCGCCGTGGCGCGCGATTGCAGCCACGCGCGCAGGTCGGCAGGAAGCGTGACCGGCTCGACGGTGCAGCTTGAGGCGATGGGCTTGATCTCACGCGGCATGGGTGTCTTCCTTCCTGGCAACGGCGGCGACAAAACCTTCCAGCTCAGCCGGATCGCCCGCGACATGCAGGCGCTGATCGGCGTCGGCACTGAGCTGCCACTGGCGCGTGTCCCAGCTCAGGGTAGCGGTAACACCGCGCAGCCGCCCGCGCCCGACGCTGGCCCCGCCGCCCAGCGGCAGGTCGCCGCTCCAGAGGTCTTTCAACAGCAGCAGCAGCAGACCGATCTCATGATCTTGCGGGTTGATGATCGTGATCGTCGTCTGCACCTGGCCGGCCACACAGGGCGCCTCGTGAAAGAGCGCCGTGTCGTACGCGCCGCCAGTGAAGCGGTCGATGCCCACGCGGCTCTGCACCAGCGTGCGCGCCTGCTCGATGACGACCTCCTCAACCAGCAGGCGGCTGGCCGATGGCGTACCGCCATCGCCCTGGGATGTCCAGCCAAACAA